>NZ_CBDDLW010000001.1:0-142832 GCF_965230835.1 Mycobacterium sp. | reverse complement strand
CTTCGGGTTTTTTGCCTGGGCGTGTTCGGCAGTCTTAATTAGGTTGGTGATGTCGGTGGTGGTTTGGCCGCCTTCTATGTCGTAGTCGATACCGGCAAGCTGCGCAGAGTTGTAGTTCGCCAGGAATTTATCCATGCCGGCGTTTGATGCACACCGGAAAACCCCGGCTTGGCCGCCGGTGGAAATGGTGTAGTCGACTCCGGCCGCTGAAAATTTGCTGACGTTCGCCTTGCCGAGACTGCTTCCCGGGACTCCACCCCATGTTTCCTGGCCGCACTCCCCGGTGGCGAATGCCAGGGTGACCGAGTCGAGCTGGGGCAGAGCGGTTTCTTTTAGGCTTCCCGGTCCGACGAGGGGGATAGCTTTACCGGTAACCGCGGTGCGGATTTCGTCGGTGTTCCAGTCCATGGAAATCGTGGCGTCTTTGTACGGACCCGTGGTGGGAGCAGAAGCACCGTGGGCCACACCATAGCCAGCGGCGAGAAGCAGCGACGACGCCGTCAACGCCAGCACTGCAGTAGAACCCAATACTTTGGATAAGTGAACTATTTTTGGTGAGTTGGGCATATCAGTCATGCCTCTAAAGTGTCCGGAGAAAACATCACCATCTGGTTTCATGCCGGCAGCTTTCGCATCTCGCTCTCGCGGGCCACACCGAGACATCCGAAAACAAGACAAAAATCCACCTACTTCAATAAGCAAGTCTCGCATATTAACCTAATAAGCAGCTTGTATACTCTTCTAAGGTCGGTTCAAGCATCGCATCATGCGACATTCATCTCGGGTAGTGAGATCCTTCTGCACACACTCCCCGTTCAGCGAGGAGGGCCCCGTTTCGTGATCCAGTCGTCATGCGGCCTGAGGCTGGTGCGTTCTGGCCCATCGTCGGGCGAATTCGGTTGGGGTGAGTTCGCCGTGGGCGGAGTGGGGTCTGTTGGCGTTGTAGTCGCGGCGCCAATCTTCGATGATCACGCGGGCTTCCAGCAGCGAGTCGAAGTGCCACAAGTTGAGTAGTTCGTCGCGTAGCCGGCCGTTGAAGGACTCGACCCAGGCGTTCTGCTGGCGTGTTCCCCGTGAATGAGTCCAGCTTGTTTTAGAGTCTCGTGGCCCTAAACGTGGGCTGGAAGGGACAAGGAAATGGCTGGTCGTAAGAGGTATGCCGCCGAAGACATTGTGCGCAAGCTGCGCCGAGCTGATGAGCTGGCCGCCGGCGGCAGCTCCGGTGAGCAGATCGCTGCCGAGCTGGGGGTATCGGCGGCCACCCTGTACAACTGGCGCCGAGCCTACGGGGGAATGGATCTCGATGCGGCCCGCGAGCTCAAGGAACTGCGCGAGCAAAACGGGCGGCTCAAACGGCTGTTGGCCGAGGCCGAGCTCGTCAAAGACGCCCTACGTGAGGTGGCCAAGGGAAAATTTTGAGCCCAGCCGCCAAACGCCGCGCCGTGGACATGCTCACAGAAGTCAAGGGCATCTCAGAACGGTTGGCGTGCCAAGCGGTTGGGCTGGCCCGCTCAACCTACCGACGTGTCCGTATCGACCAGACCCCGGCGGACCCGGATGCCGATCTGCGGGCCTGGCTGCGTTCCTACGCCCGCAAACACCCCTGTCACGGGTTTCGCCGTGCGTGGTCGGCGTTGCGCTACGACGAGCATCACCAGGTCAACAAGAAGAAGATCCACCGGCTGTGGCGCCAAGAGGGACTGCAAGTCGCCGTCCGCTCCCCACGCAAACGTGGTGGTGTGCCCTCAGTGCCGCCGATCATCGCCGATGCCCCCAAGGTGGTGTGGGCGCTGGATTTTCAGTTTGACTCCACTATCGACGGCAGGTCGGTCAAGATCGCCTCGATGCTCGATGAGCACACTCGCGAGTCGCTGCTGGACATGACCGCACGCTCCATCACCGCCGAGGCGCTGGTCGACGAGCTCGAGCGAGTGTTCACCACTGCCGGGGGTCCGCCCACGGTGCTGCGCATGGACAACGGGCCGGAGCTGATTTCTCAAGCGTTGCAGCAGTTTTGCGACGGAAAAGTCGGGCTGACCTATATCCCCCCAGGTCAGCCCTGGAAAAACCCCTACATTGAATCCTTTAACAGCCGCTTACGAAAGGAGTGTCTGAACCGCAACTACTGGACTGACCTGCTCGAAGCCAAGGTGGTGATCAGCGATTTCAAACACGAGCACAACCACCGCCACCGCCACTCATCGCTGGGTTATCGCACTCCGGCCGAATACGCTGCCCAATGCAGCCACACCCATCACCCCATAGCCTGCGACATCAACTAAAATCCAGATCAACAACAACCTGGCTCTAATTCCAGGTGGACCCGATATCGGGGACCAGCCACTTGGAAGTGGGGTATGGCTATAGACGCCCGCATAAGATGGAATGCATACTCGAGCGACTCTCACAATGGCTACAAAGCCTTTATCGGCGATTCCGCCGGAAACGCAAACCCTTCATCTTTCGGTTCCGTTCCGCAAATCCCTAAATTGACGAACAGCGGTGGTGGCAGCGGCGGAGGGAGCGGTAGTGGAACCGGTGGCGGAGGGAGCTTTGTCAATGAATTGGCGTCCCTACTACCAAGTCTGCTCTTGGCTCCCATGAGCGCTATGGGCATGCTATCCGGCCTGGCAGGAGGCTTAGGAAAAGGTACGACCGGGGGCAATACGCTAGCCGGCGCCCAAGACCCAACCCCAGGAGCCGGGTCCGATGCCGCAGCGTCGAATTCGCCATCCCCAGGCCTCATCGGAACACGCGTACCTAATAAATCCGATCTGCCGAGCGCATTTAATGGGTTTCGTTTCCCTCCCGGATGGGATGGTCAAGCAACCCCCACATCGTCGACTCCAGCATCTGGCGATGCAACTGCTGATCGAGCCACCGCCCAGCGACCGTCAGACAACGCAAGTCCGATCCAAGGCGGAGGAATGCCTGCCATGATGGGCAACCGAGGCGGCGGAGGAGGACAGGAGAACTCTTCATCGCGATCCGGTCTCCAAAAGGAAACTGCACCAATTTTCACCTCGGATAAAGACCTGCCATTCAGCGATGACGAATGGAGTACCATCATAACTAATCTTTCCGGACCGTCCTCAAATATAGAACTCCCCAACCCGAACATTCCGTACATGCAGAGAGACCACTAAGCTTCTTTTCTTGGACTGGACTCAATCTACCAGGAACACGACGGACAGTTAGGCTTCGATGGCGTCACCGGCGCGGGCGAGCATGGGTCTGGTGGCGAGATCGAAATTATTTGGCACCCAAAACAACGTCCGCCGCACCGTGGCGGGTGCTGGTTCAGCCACATCATGGGTGAGTCGTCATGAGTCGCGTTGTTTGGCTTGCATATCGATAGGATGGCCCCGCTTGTCGAGGATGATGGTGCAGCACTCGTTGATGGCATTGAGGAGTTTTTGGCGGGATCGTTGAACTCGGGACTTCATTCCCGAGACACTGATTCCGAGTTCCTGTGCTACTTGCCTCTGAGTTTGTCCTTGTAGGTAGGTTAAAGTGAGAGTTTGCTTGTCGACGGCGGGCAGAGTGTCCAGGAGCGGTGCGAGGCAGGCGGCGAGATCTTCGGCCGTAGTGTTGTCGGTCGGATCATATTCAGCAGGCAGTTCGATCATGGCCTCAGTTCCGGCGGGTATCTCACGGTGATGGCTGCGTCGGTAGTAGTCGATTGCGGCATTTCGCGCGACGGCGTACATCCATTGGATGGGGTTGTCGACGTGTTCAGAGTTTTCGTAAAAACGCAGCAATACGTCTTGAGTGATGTCATCGGTATCGGCGTCGCTTCGGCTGCGTTTGCGGATGAACCCCCGGGGCTTGACCCCTTGGGTTGGACACGGGATTTGTGGTTAGGCGGCTTGGGGCAGCGTAGCGGATAGGTGGGTCCTCTCGTAGGTGGCGGGGCTGAGCTGGTTGCAGTAGGAGTGGCGTCGTGTGGTGTTGTAGCGGGCCAGCCAGCGAAAGACCTCGCGTCGGCAGGTGGGGGCGTCGTCCCAGCTGTGTCGGTCTTGGAGGACCTCGCGTTTGAGGGCGGCGTTGACCGATTCAGCCAGGGCGTTGTCGGCGCTCGATCCGATAGCGCCCATGGACTGGGTGACCCCCAACCGGGTACACAGTTTCGCGAAATCCTGTGACGTGTACTGGCGTCCGTGGTCACTGTGGAATACCGCACCACCCAGACTGCCCCGTAGCGCCTCGGCGGCCTTGAGGGCATCTTCGACCAGTTCGGTGCGCATATGCTCTGCGATCGCCCACCCAGTGATCCGCCGAGACCAGCAGTCGATGACGGTGGCCAGATACAGGTTAGCGCCGCTAGCCAGCGGCAAGTACGTGATGTCCCCAACGTATCTCTTGTTGGATTCAGAAGCGGTGAAATCTCGTTTAAGCAGGTCAGGATATTTCTGTGTGGTTTTATCTGGTCTGGTTGTGCGGACACGGCGGCGGCACCGATACCCAGCGATCCCCGCTACGCGCATGACTCGGGCTACTCGCTTGTGGTTGACCCGCTCAGTATCAGCAACACCGTCGTTGAGTTCAGCGGTGATCCGCGGGCACCCATAGGTGTTGTCCTGATCATGTATTGCGCGAATACGCTCGGCCAACACCGCATCAGCAGCGGTTTGAGCTGCCCGCGTGGCTGCTGCCTGACACCAGGTGTAAAACGATGATCGAGCGATCTCGACGACCTGGCATAGCCGCTTCACCTCGAAGGCGTGTCGGTGATCGGCAACGAACTGAAAGCGACTCACCAGTTCGTCTCCCCAGCGAAATACTTGGCCGCCGACCGCAAAATGTCCCGCTCGGTGGCCAGCCGGGTCTTCTCGGCACGCAACGCCTGGTTCTCAGCATGGAGCCGTGCCACCGCTTGTTCGGGGGTCTCGCCACCCGGGGCCCCTACGGCAACCGAACCGGGTTTACGGTGCCGAATCGGCACACCGTGGGCCTTGCACCACGCCGATAACGTTGGGTCGCTCAAGCCAAGCTCAGCAGCGATCATGCTGATCGTCGCACCAGCGGTATCCCGATACAACGCAACCGCATCCCGCTTGAACTCATCAGGGTAACTTTTCCTTGCCATAGGGGTGGATCATCTCGCTTCCCCCAGGAACATCCTGGGATTCAGCGTGTCCAACCCAAGGGGTCAAGCCCCCCCACAAAGTTGTGCGGAATTTCTCGTATTGCTCGGCGGTAGTCGCGTCGGTGCTATTCATGATGATGTGGGTGCTTTTTCTGGTTCAGCATAGGTGTCTGCCTCCAAGGCTAGGTTGCGGAGTTGATGAGTTGCTGCGGCGGCAACAACCACCAGTACGGCCAAACTCAACCACAGTGACAGGTACCCAGCATTGGCGACGATAAGTCCCGCGGCGATAGGTGCGGCAGCTTTGGCCACGGTGGTGAGTCGTTGCAGTTTCCCGTTGGCATGTCCGAATGAGGCGTGCCCCCACAATTCGGTAACCAATAGTGGCCGCAGAATCGTCCGCGCCCCGGTAGCGGCCCCAAACAGCACGGGCATGACAACCACCGCGGCCCGGTGATGCCATATCAGCGGGATGAGCAGCGCAGCTGCTTGGCCGAGCAAGGAAGCCCGCAAGAGGCTGAGCACCGACCATCGACTGCCGATGATCACAATGAGGCGACCGGCGAGCTTGGCTACTCCAAGTCCGCCAGCGATAACTGTGGCCGCGAGCGGCAGATTTCCAACGTTGATGATGAAGGCAACAAGGTACACCGCGAAAACAACGTCCGCGATTCCCGCCAACATAAAGGTGACTGCCAACCATCGGTAGTCCGGCGTCGGCATTCTTTGAGGTTTCGGCGGCCCCTCATTCCCGTTCGTCGCCTGCTGCACCTCGGCACGTTCGGCTCGTCGAGGTGGCCGCGGCAGGGACACGGCAATGGGGACCATGACAACGGCGAAAATAATAGCCAGCAAGATGACTCCGATCCGCCAGGAATCACCGATCTCGGAAAGCAGCTGCGCGGCCGGAGACGACACTGTCGAGGCCAGTCCGCCGGCAAGGGTAATCAAAGAGATGGCGCGCCTGGCGGTGCTGGGTTGTTGGCAAACCGTAGTAGCGAACGCCGCCTCGTAGAAGGTAGCTGCCATCGCGACTCCGATCAGCAACCAGGCCGCGTAGTACACCGGCAGGGTGTGGGCACCAGCCCACAGCCCCACACCGATAATCCCAGTCACGCTGCCGACCATCATCACCGCTCGGGCGTGGCAATTGTCGATCCACCTACCCACCTGTGGCGCTAACAGACCAGAAACAAGAATCGCCCCAGAGAAGCCGAATGACAGGGCGGTCAAAGACCACCCTGTCTCGGCGTTCATCTGCGGCAAGTACACCGCGAAGGAGTAGTACAACACCCCCCACGTGACCACCTGGGCAATAGAAAGCCGTATCGTCAGGCCCGCCGTCATTGGGCAACCAGCCTTTTCCGCGAAAACCGATCCGGACGATGAAAAACTCGCTTGTACGGTCGCAGACCTACCCTCAACAACTGAAAGCCGCCGTTTCTTCAGCAGGGGAAGGCACGCAACAACGGTGAGTCGTGGATCGCAACGAGCTAGAACACACACCAGTTGCAGGTAGCTCCAACGTCACCTGGCGGGCTTCTTCCGGATGCCCGGCTATTTCCGCGACCACGGATCGGGCCTGCTCATATCCAGTCAGCAACAAGAACGTAGGCGCCCGACCATAAGACTTGCCGCCGATCGCGTAGTAGCCCACGTCGGGGTGGGTCAATTCCTCAACCCCATGCGGCGGCACGGTCCCACATGAGTGCAGATTCGGGTCGATCATCGGAGCCAACTGAGAAGTGGACTCGACGATCGGGTCCAAATCCAGACGTATCTCCCGCGCCAGCGCGTAGTCTGGCCGGGAACCGGTGGCCGCGACGATCTCATCGAACGGACCGATCTTCCTGTCACCCAACGAAACCAACCACAGTTGCCCGCTTTCAACGACCTCACTGGTGCCGAAGCCAGAGACGAACTCCACCTCGCCAGCCTCGACCAAGGCGCGCGAGTCCGAGCCGAGCTTGGCGCGCGCTGGCAAATCATCAGAGCGACCACCGCCGAACATGTGTCCGGGGTCCTCCCGCCGGACCACCCACGTGGCGGCGGTCCCCGGCGCTTGTCGAGCTAGCGCAGCCAAATCTCTCACCGCGTTTTGTGCTGTATGCCCTGATCCGACAACAACCACCCGTTTGCCGGCATACCGGTCTCTGTCCTTACCCAGCACATCAGGAATTCCGTACCAGATACGATCCCGGGCTTGTTGCTCACCGACAGCCAGCACGCCACCCGCACCTAGCGGATTCGGTTGACCCCAAGTACCGCTCGCGTCGATTACTGCCTGCGCCAAGATGCGTTCCTGGCCGGCCGCAGTATCGACGGTCAATTCGAACGGAAGGCCTTCACGACCTTCGGTCCGGGTCTTATCTACCCCGCGGCGGGTAACACTGACAACGCGGCGCCCCAGCCTGATTGCCTCGGCGATTTCCGGCACCTGCGCCAGCGGCTGCAAGTACCGGTCTACCAAATCGCGCCCGGTTGGATGAGTTTCGGGGTCCGGGGACGACCACGACTGGCCCAACATCTTCTTGCTGACCGGATCGATCACGTAGCGCCACGGAGAAAACAGGCGCACATGCCCCCACCGGGAAACACTGTCCGCGACTCGATCACCAGCCTCCAATACAACCGGCTCCAAACCACGATCCAACAGGTTCGCTGCCGCAGAGAGGCCAATCGGGCCAGCTCCAACAACCACCACCGGCAAACTCTGATCAACCATCGCGTCCTCCCTGATGTCCAGTCCCCACAACTTGTGAGACAACTGCCCTACACCAACAAGGACGAACCAACCCACAAAAGGACGCACCGCACCCGACCCGGGCCCATCAGCCGATCCGCTAGACAGAAATACTCAGCATGATCGTCTAATGCCTGCAACCCGGTGCAGTCGTGATGACATTCGGCCGCTGACGTGCCGCTGGCTAAGAAGACACCGACGACTATCAAGGGACAATCGACGCGGCGGTGCGCAAACTGCTCGCTCTCTGACTAACCCATCGGAGAACGCCTGCCGCTCCAGGTATCGGTGTCTAGCCGGCCGAGCCGCCGATCACCGCGTCACTGCTCGGCACCGCAGTGCTCTGCTCCCCCGACGACGAGCTCTTTGGCGGCTCACCGTGCGATGCCGGCGCTTGACGCAGTGTCACCGACAGACGGGCACCGGTGTGGTTTACATGCAGGACGAACGGGCGCAGCTCGGTATAGCGGACAACACTCACCGACCCGGGATCGGCGCTAACCCGCTGGAAGGCGTCCAGATGCATACCCAGTGCGTCGGCGACGACGGCCTTAATCACGTCGCCATGGGTACAGCCAAGCCACAGCACGTCACTACCGTGCTCACCCCCGTATGCCAAAGCGAGTCGCCGATCGTGCTCGCGGATTGCAGCCACTGCACGCGCCTGCATCCGCGCCAATCCCTCACCCCCCGGAAACACCGCCGCACTGGGATGGGCCTGCACTACTTTCCACAACGGCTCCTTGACCAGATCGACTATTTTGCGACCGGTCCATTCCCCGTAGTCGACTTCGGCGAGCCGATCATCAATGGCGGGCTCGAGGCACAAAGCCTCGGCGAGCGGTTCTACGGTGCGCCGACACCGCAGGAGCGGCGAAGACACAACTGCGCGCACAGGCAGATCTCCAACCCGATCGATCAGTCGAGCAGCCTGCTCGCGCCCCTTGTCATCAAGGTCGACGCCCTCAGTGCGGCCAGCCAGAATGCCGGCGGTATTAGAGGCAGACCGGCCATGGCGTAGCAGTATGACGGTCATACGGCGGCTACTGTCCCGGTCGCCAACAAGAAAAGCACACCGATGCCGACAAGCAACCGGTAGCCGACGAACCAGTACATCGAATGCCGCACCAAAAACCGCAGCAACCAGGCCACCGAGGCCAGGCCGATGATGAACGCGATCAGAGTCGCGACCAGTAGCTGCGGACCGGTAGCGCTCATCCCCTCAGTTACCGGATGGAATGCGTCAGGCAACGAGTACAACCCCGAGGCGAAGACCGCCGGTATTGCCAACAGAAAACCGAATCGCGCGGCCAGGCGGCGGTCAAGCCCGAGGAATAGCCCGGCGCTTATCGTCGACCCGGATCGCGAAACTCCGGGAACCAAGGCCAACGTTTGCGCAACACCCACCACTATGGCGTCGCGCCAGCTCAGCTGCTCGACATGACGGCTTTGGCGACCCACACGTTCCGCGAGCGCGATTACCCCCGAAAACACCACCAGCGCCGTTGCCACTACCCACAGATTCCGAACGCCCGATCGGATTTCATCCTTGAACAGCAGACCCAGCACGCCGATTGGGATGCTTCCGACAATGACGTACCAACCGAGCCGATATTCGGCACTTCGTTGTGACTTGACGACCAGCCCGTTACACCAGGCCCGGAGGATACGTGCGATATCGCGAGCGAAGTAGACCAGAACGGCTGCCTCAGTGCCCAATTGGCTGACCGCTGTGAATGAAGCGCCCGCGTCGTCGTTGAAGAAAATCCGCGATGCGATCGCCAAGTGCCCGGAAGAGGACACCGGCAGGAACTCAGTCAGCCCCTGTAACACTGCCAAATCAACAACTTGCCACCAAGACATCGCCGAGACTGCAGTCACGACGACGACCGTACCTGCTGCCAGCGCTGCTACTGGATACGACTACCGCGACACCGGCTCGGCCCACGCAACCGAATCACGCACTGCCGCGATAAGGCTGCGTTCATCGGTGAGGTCGATGTCGACCAGACTGCGCACCGTCCGAGCAACCAAATCGCCAACCTGGGGAACCAGCCCCGCCAGAAGCGGACGGTAAATTTCGACGACGAGCGAGCGGTGCTCAATGTGGAACGAAAAACTACGTCCATCACCGACTTGTCCATAACCGCTGGCGCCGATTCCTGTCAGCATGTCCTCGACAGCAAACTCTTGGTCCGCGGTACGCCGGTCAACGATGACGGTCATGCCGTGACGATACCTCTTCGGAACCACCGGTTGTGCGTAACATGGCAAGAGCAACCCGACATTGTTCGCTAGAAGTTCTCTAGAATTTGACTTCCATGTTCCATACTCAGGGGCCTTTTCGTTGCTACCACGGCATAAATTCTTAAATTCCTCAGTTCATTGCGGTTTTTTTCTTCTACTTTCTTTGCTATTGGCCGCAACGGGCTGTTCGTCGAGTCCGTTAGATGCCGTCGCGCAGCAGAAACCCCCGACAATCGAGCCGGCACATCCCGCTCAGTCGCCGCCGCCCTCCCAAAATCCAGCGGGCACGGTGCGTCCGCTCGGCGGCAACCCACTGACCTCGATGTTCGACAACGGCACTCACCAGCTAGCCGTCCTCACCACCGGCTCCGACTCGACTACACCGGCCAGCATTGCCATGTTCAGCGACCGACAGATTGCGCCCCGGGTGATCACCCTGCCGGGCCCCGCAACCGCGTTAACCAGCGACCAGCAAGGCACTGCCTACCTGGCCGCCCACGGCGGTTATTTCAGAGTCGATCTGTCCACCGGCGACATCGCGAGAGTGCTTGTCAACGAGGCCCCGCGCACCGAATTCACCGCCATCGCGCGTCGGGCCGACGGCAAGATGGTGCTGGGCAGCGCAAATGGGACCGTTTACACCCTTGCCGCGGCCGACCACCGCGGGACCGCCGCGGTAGCTAACCAAAACACAACGTTTGCCCACGTTGACTCCCTTGCGACACAAGGTAATACCGCAATAGTGCTGGACCGTGCACAAACTTCGGTGACAACACTGGACGCCGACGGCCGCGCTCAGCAGGCGCTGCGAGCCGGCACAGGAGCAACCACTCTGGCCACCGATCCGCTGGGGCGGGTGTTGGTCGCCGACACGCGCGGCGGCCAGTTGCTCGTGTACGGCGTCGATCCGTTGATCTTGCGCCAGGCTTACCCGGTGCCTGACGGGCCGTACGGACTCGCTGGATCCCACCGGCTGGCCTGGGTATCCCAAACCGCGTCGAATACCGTTATTGGATACGATCTGAGCACCGGAATACCCGTGGAAAAGGTGCGTTACCCAACCGTGCGGCAACCCAACTCGCTGGCCTTCGACGACGCGTCGGACACCTTGTACGTCATTTCGAGTTCCGGCGCCGGGGTCCAGGTCATCGAACACGCGGCGGGCGCCTCGTGAGCGCTGGGCCCTCGTCGCGGTCTAATCGACTCCCCCTGGGCTGGGACACAGAGATGTCTGACGAGTACGACTGGGCGCCGCTCCGCTTGCCACCGGAACTGACCAGGGTCAGCGCGTCGACCCGGCTATCCATCGAGGCAGAGTACCGCGGCTGGGAACTGACGCGGGTGCGCCTCTATACCGACGGTAGCAGACGAGTGTTGTTGCGCCGCAAGAAGTCTCGTCTACCAAACCGATGCCCCGACGAGCCGTGACTGTGCCAGCCAAGAAAGCGGAAGCCGCCCGCTACCCAAAAAGGCATCGAATATACGGTCCGGTGCGCCGGCTGCTGTTCCTGTTCCCACCCGAGCGCATCCACATGGTGGTTCTTGCGGCTCTGACCGCAGCCACCGCTGTTGCGCCGGTGCGCCGATTACTGCACCGATTGCTGGCCCCGCGAGATCCGGCGCTGAGCAGCACGGTGTTTGGGGTGCACTTCCCGGCGCCGCTGGGGCTGGCCGCGGGGTTCGACAAGGACGGCTCCGGCCTATCCAGCTGGGGCGCACTAGGTTTTGGATTCGCCGAGGTAGGCACGGTCACTGCGCATCCACAGCGCGGAAATCCACGCCCACGCCTATTCCGGCTGGCCGACGATCGCGCCCTGCTGAATCGGATGGGATTCAACAATGACGGTGCCGGCGCACTCGCGACCCGCCTTGCTCGACGCCGATCCGACGTACCCATCGGGGTGAACATCGGCAAGAGTAAGCAGACACCGGCCGCCGACGCGGTCTCCGACTACCGGGCAAGTGCCCGGCTGGTCGGTCCGCTGGCGTCGTACCTGGTGGTCAATGTCAGCTCGCCGAACACGCCGGGACTGCGAGATCTACAGGCGGTCCAGGCGCTGCGGCCCATCCTAAGCGCCGTCGTTGCGGAGTCCTCAAAGACATCGACGCCGGTGCTTGTCAAGATTGCACCCGACATCTCCGACGCCGAGGTGGACGACATCGCGGACCTCGCCGCCGAGCTGGGGCTAGCCGGGATCGTCGCCACCAACACCACAGTGTCACGTGACGGCTTGATCACACCCGGCGTCAATCAGCTGGGCGCGGGAGGCATTTCGGGGCCGCCGGTAGCGAGCCGCGCCACCGAGGTGTTGCGTAGGCTCTACACGCGTGTCGGCGACCAGTTGCCACTAATCAGTGTGGGCGGGATCGAAACCGCTGACGACGCATGGGCGCGCATAACCGCGGGTGCGTCGCTGCTGCAGGGGTACACAGGCTTCATCTATGGCGGAGGCTTGTGGGCCAAGCACATCCACGACGACATTGCGCGGCGGCTGCACGCAGGCGGGTTCTCCTCGCTCAGCGCCGCGGTGGGTTCGGCGATACCCAAGCCAGACCAACCACCAGATGAGGCCGCCACACACTTATAGACGGGTTCGCCCCGCTAGCGTTGTTCGTGCGTACCGCAGATAACCGCTCGTGCGATGGCGTGAGAAAACAGGTTGAACCCCAGGAATGCGGGGCTGGCGGCCTCGCCGAGTTCGAGCCTCTCGACGTTCACCGCGTGTACTGCGACATAGTAGCGGTGCACACCATGGCCGGGCGGCGGCGCAGCGCCGACATAGCGGCGCATGCCGGCGTCGTTGAGCAGCGTCAGAGCCTGACCCGGCAACACCGAGCCGTCTCCAGCACCTTCGGGCAACTCGGTGACGGCGGCAGGCAAGTTGGCTACCGCCCAATGCCAGAATCCAGACAGGGTCGGAGCGTCGGGGTCGTACACGGTGACGGCGAAGCTCTGGGTCTCTGCGGGGAATCCCGACCAACTCAGCTGGGGGCTGGCGTCCTCTCCACCGGCACCCATGATTCCGCTGATTTGAGGCGTAGCTAGCGGCTGCCCGTCCGTAATCGAGGTCGAAGTCAGCGTGAACGAAGGCAGTTGCGGAAGCGCAGCATACGGATCGGGCGGCAACGTCACAGAAAATCCTCTCGTGAGTTCAGCGTGGTCTCGGATTAAATCCGAACTAGCAGTGGGTAAGAAAGTGCTCTAGTACCTCGACGCCGAAGTGCAGCGAACTGATGGGTACCCGTTCATCGACTCCGTGGAACAACGAAGCGAAATCCAACTCCGGCGGCAACCGCAGCGGACTGAAGCCGAAGCAACGAATTCCCAAGCGCGCAAATGCCTTAGCATCAGTCCCGCCAGAAAGCATGTAGGGTACCGTCCGACCTTCCGGATCTACTGCCAGCACCGCGGCGTTCATCGCATCGACGAGGTCGCCGTCGAAGCTTGTCTCATAGGACGGCAAGTTCCTGACCCACTCCCGCGTGACGTCGGGGCCGATCAGCGCGTCAACTTCGGCCTCAAACGCCGCCTGCCTGCCGGGCAGTATGCGGCAGTCCACCACCGCTTCCGCCGACGCGGGAACGACGTTCGCCTTGTATCCAGCCTTGAGCATCGTCGGATTTGCGGTGTCGTGTAGCACCGCCTTCAGCATCCGAGCCATCGGACCAAGCTTGTCGATAGTCCCGTCCAAATCCGGCGATTCGACGTCGAAGACGACCCCAGTCTCCTCGCTGACCACGGCCAGGAACTCCGCGACGGTGTCAGTGCACACCAGCGGAAACTGGTGTCGCCCCAAGCGGGCGACCGCCTCCGCCAACGTGGTGACCGCATTCTGGTCATGGACCATCGAGCCATGCCCCGCCTGGCCCCGTGCGGTGAGCCGCATCCACTGAATGCCCTTTTCGGCGGTCTCGATCAAGTACAACCGGCGCTCGCCCCCGTCGCGGCGCGGCACAGTCAGGGAGAAGCCGCCCACTTCGCCGATCGCCTCGGTGACGCCGTCAAACAGATCAGGCCTATTGTCGACCAGCCACTGCGAGCCGTATGTACCGCCGTGCTCTTCATCAGCGACAAACGCGAACACCAGATCGCGCGGCGGGACGATACCGGCCCGTCGGAAATGTCGGGCAATCACGATCATCATGCCCACCATGTCCTTCATGTCGACCGCGCCCCGACCCCAGACATAGCCGTCTTCGATCGCTCCGGAGAAAGGATGCACGCTCCAATCGGCTGCTTCAGCCGGCACGACGTCGAGGTGCCCGTGGATCAGCAAGGCGCCTCGGGAACTGTCGGCGCCAGCCAGACGCGCGAACACGTTGCCTCGGCCACGGGCACCCGATTCGACGTATTCGGGCTCGTAGCCAACCTCTGCCAGCTGCTCAGCAACCCACCGCGCACACTCGGCTTCACCTTTGGTGGTCTCGGGTTCACCGGTGTTGGAGGTGTCGAATTGAATCAGCCTGCCGACGACTTCGGCAACGTCATCACTCGGGCCGGTTGACGCCTCGGACTCACCTGTCACAGTCAACCTTCCTACCACTTTTCTCGTCAGCGATCCCTGTCAGCGTGCCCGCCTCTCCGCCGCGCCCGCAGTGTCACCGAGTTGGGTTGGGACCACGCATGCCGATCCGATAGCCTTAGCTGCCAACCCTTGCGGTTGACATTGTCCGAGTGGCGGAATGGCAGACGCGCTAGCTTGAGGTGCTAGTGCCCTACTAATGGGCGTGGGGGTTCAAGTCCCCCCTCGGACACATCCGGCGACACGATTCACGTTCGCCGTCGCCCTGACCCGTCGCAGATGGGGATCGTAGCCTTGTCCGCCGCGCCGGTGGCGGCTAGATGGTGTACCCACAACACCCTGCCCAGCCGGTTATCGACTCAGCCCCAACACTGTGCTGGTTGGGCAACGGCCGTGCGGGTGCGTCCAGCGCGACTGGCACACAACGTAGACGTGTGGGGAATGCAGCGCCGTGGTATACACGCCAAGATGTGTGTAACCGACTCCACGGCGAGGTCTATAGTAAACCTATAGATCCTGCGGCATTGTGGTGTAGCGAAGTTAAGAGCTGTTAAAAGGGTGCGGTCAAATGAAAAAGGCAATCGCGGTTGTAGCGATGAGCGGCGGGCTGAGCCTAGCGTCCCTTGGAGTCGGTGCAGGTCTGGCACATGCAGATCCATTCTTCGATCAGGGGCACGGGTGGCATGGGGGGCATGGCCCGTTCAACCCTGGGCACAATAAATTCCTCAACCCAGGACACAACCCGTTCGTCAACCCCGGCCACAACCCGTTCGTCAATCCCGGCCACAGTCCTTTCGCGAACCCGGGGCACAACCCGTTCATCAATCCGGGACATTTCTGACGTAGGGCGCGAAGTTCCGGCTGTTCTCTGCCGACCGGGGGTCGAGTCCCAGCCAATGAGCGGCACGCGTTCGCAGCTGCGGCGGTTGACACCAAGCGCTGAGCAGCGACCGAGCATGAAGCCGAAGAAAACCATGGAAACGATCCGTTCGCGGATGGCAGGGCATGGGCACCGTCCCACCTCGAACATCTCCAAGCCTGACCGCCCGACATTAGAGTGTGCCAACCTGAGCGCGGACAACGATCAACTACCCATTCGCCCGGTCTCAACCCGTGTCACAGGGGGTTCAAGTCCCCCCTCGGACACTTTTCGCGATGCGGCATGGACCGGCTCATCCGCGCGACCGCGACATCCTGACCTTCGCCGCGGCAGCCCATCTTGGCCAACCCGGCTCCAGACGGCGGCGCGCAGCCGTAGGCTTAATGGTGGCAGCAGCCGAGAGTCCAACTCATGAACCCACCGAGTAGCTTTGTCCGGCGGAGGCGAGCCCGCCAATTTCGCGATCGCCGCGATGCGGGACGCGTGCTCGCCGAAGAGCTGGTGTCTTACCGCGGGCAGGATGGTGTACTCGTTCTCGGGCTTGCTCGTGGAGGTGTCCCGGTCGCGTGGGAAGTCGCATCGGCGCTACATGCCGCCCTGGATGTATTCCTGGTTCGCAAACTGGGCGTGCCGCGGTGGAGCGAGCTCGCAATGGGCGCGTTGGCCAGCGGTGGCGGAATTGTGCTCAACGACAGCGTGGTGTCTAGCTTGCACATCACCAACGAGCAGGTGCGCGATGTGATCGCCAGCGAGACCGAGGAGCTCACGAGGCGCGAACAGGTGTATCGGGGCGGGCGCCAAGTCACCGACCTACGAGGCAAGATCGTGATCCTGGTCGACGACGGTATCGCCACTGGCGCAAGCATGCTGGCCGCCGTGCGCGCGGTCCGGGCCGCCAAACCACGATCGATCATCGTCGCGGTCCCCGTCGGGCCAGCCTCGGCATGTCAGGAAATTGCCCGGGAGACCGATGATGTGGTGTGTGCCACCATGCCGTCCGCGTTTGAAGCCGTCGGGCAGGTTTATGCCGACTTTCATCAGGTCAGCGACGACGAGGTTCGCGAGCTGCTGGCCAGACCGACCACCGACCGCCCATGGAGTGACTAGGCACCACCTACACGGGCAGCCAGCATCGAGATGGTGGCTGCCCTACTTGGCCCGATTGGCGATGTCGTCGCCGCCGCGTCCAGCCGATTCCCCGGCATCGTCGGTATCGGCCTCCTGCGAGGCCTCATCAATGATGGGGTCGCCGGCGTCTCGCTCGTCCTGCTCGTAAGCTTCCGGAGCCTCCTCGTCATCCTCGGCTTCGCCCATGTCGCCGGAACGGCGTTGCTGGCGTTCCCGCAACGCATCAACGATCAGCAGCACGACGCCCAGCACGCTGGCTCCGATGCACCACCAGGCCACTAACTGATTGCTGGTAGCCACTGCCAAGACCAACGCAGCAAGCCCGATCAGGGCCAGGACAAGCGCAATGATGAGCATTGATCACCCTCCAGCTGACGAACAGCGACTGCCAAACCTACCAGGCATCTGCGCGCCAGCTATGAAACCCGGGCGATTGCGCGGCAGACGTTCGGCTAGTTGCTACCCCGATTGAATTGGTCGAACCCGCCGGCATCTGCGCTCGCATCGACCGGTGCCGCCGACCCACGCTGGCCGAGCTCCTCAAGCTGGGATTCCAGGTACGTCTTGAGCCGGGTGCGATACTCACGTTCGAAAGTACGCAGCTGCTCAAGGCGCCCTTCGAGCACCCCGCGCTGCTGGTTGATGGTTCCCATAATCTCGGAATGCTTGCGTTCGGCGTCAGCCTGCAAGGCGTCGGCCTTCTCCTGTGCTTGACGGAGCTGGCTCTCGGACCGGCTGTTCGCATCGGCCAGCATCGCATCGGCACGCTGCCTTGCCTCAGCCACCGCTGTCTCGGCAGTATGCCGAGCTTCGCTGACAATCTGATCGGCGTTGGCCCGGGCGTCCGCGAGCATCTTCTCGGACTCGACCTTGGCGGTCACGGTGAGCCGGTCCGCGGTGTCTTGAGCAAGGCTCAGCACCCGGGCGGCCTTTATGGCCTGCTCGGAGTTCAGGGCATCCGCCGCCGCCCGTGCTGGCTGGACAGGTTCAGGCTCGGGTTCAGGCTCGAAGACCGGCATCGCACGGGTCGGCTGAGCAGCGGGACTGGGGCCAGCGCCCAGTTCTTGATCCAGCTCGTTTATCCGCTGGCGCAGGTCGGAGTTCTCTTCGATGAGCCGCGTCAGCTCGTTCTCTACCAGGTCAAGGAAGGCGTCAACCTCATCTTCGTTGTACCCACGCTTGCCGATAGGCGGCTTACTGAACGCCACATTGTGGACGTCGGCGGGTGTAAGCGGCATTGTCTGTCCCCTCAAGTTCCTGTCAAACGCTCTGGGAGTGTAGAACGGAGCGGTAGCAATCGCGCAACTACTGCCCATCCTGTCACACCAGACACGCTGGTAGCCGATTGGACCAATTAATAAGGGCCAATTTCAAACTCTAAGGCCAATAGGTCACAATCTTTGGATTTATTAATCGGGGGCGCCGAACTTGTCGCCGAATCGTGGCCGAACCGTCTCCCAACGACGCCCGGGTGACGACGACGCCGCTCACGCCGCGGCGTTGAACGCCAGTTGCATGCCGATGAACGCGACCAGCAACAGCACCATGATAGACAGGTCGAAGCGGACCGCGCCGATGGTGAGTTGCGGGATCAACCGCCGGAGCAACTTCACCGGCGGATCGGTGATCGACATGATGATCTCCAAGATCACCACTGTGATGCCACTCGGACGCCAGTCCCGGCTAAACGAGCGGATGAATTCGACGACGACCCGTGCGATCAGCAGCAGCCAGAAGATGAACAGCGCAAACCCAAGGATCTGAAAAAACAGCACCAACGAGAGCCCCGACCTAACTGATGAGGATGAAAAACCGCCGCCCGTCAGAGCGGCATGAGCCAGCCTACCGACTCAGGTTGCCAGCACCTATCCATAGGCAGGCCGAGGAGGCAAGCCGACCTCGAAACCCCACCCACGATCTACCGAGCCGCGCAACGGCAGTCACGCCTATTGGTAGGCGTAGAAACCGGTTTCAGCAATCCGACGACGCTCTTCAGGGGAGACGTCGACGTCGGCGGGCGATAACAGGAACACCTTGGTCGCTACCTTGTCGAACGAACCGCGCAACGCGAAGGCCAAACCGGCGGCGAAGTCGACCAGCCGTTTGGCGTCGTCGTTGTCCATCGAAACCAGATCCATGATGACCGGAGTGCCGTCTCGGAACCGCTCACCGATGGTGCGAGCTTCGCTGTAATCCTTAGGCCGCAGCGTGGTGATCTTCGACAGCGGGTGACCTTCCTCGAACATCATGGCCATCCGGCGCGGGTCCATCGCCAGAGCGCCTCTGGTGGAGTTGCGCAACCACGACCCGAAGCGCGGTCGGTTCATGTCATCCCGGTCGAATTCGCGCGGCCTGAAACGTGGTTCCTCCCCCCCGTACCCGCTGCGGTAACCCGACGGCGGATAGTCGGCCGGCTCGCTGCGTGGGTCGTCGTAGTCACGCCCTTCGTAGCGACCGTAGTCGTCCTCGAAGCGAGTGCGCGAATATCCGCGAGAAGGAGCCCGATCGTCGTAGTACTCGTCGTCGTAATCCTCCATCGGAGCCATACCGAAGTAGGCCTTGACCTTGTGCAGTGTGCTCATGCCTGCCCCTTCTAGCCGTGTGAGCTCTGGTGTCCGTGATGAAGGTGTGACTATAGTGACTATTCACGGTGACCGTAACCGCCGTTGGCCCAATAGCGCGGTACCGACACGCACACAGGTCGAACCGTGTTTGACGGCCATTTCAAGGTCGTGGGACATTCCAGCCGATAGCCCGACCGCCTTGGGGAACGATTCGAGCACCCGATTGTGCTCGGATTGCAGCCGATCGAAGGCCTCGTTGGGGTCCCAACCCAGGGGGGGAACGCCCATCAGCCCCATCAGTTTCAAGCTCGCCGACTCTTCGACCCGGGCGCAGACCTGATCCACCGCATTCGGCGTTGTGGTGTCCACGCCACCACGAGACGCATCACCATCAAGGCTGACCTGAACGTACACACGCAGCGGTTTCGGACGACTGCCCGCAGCTAGCGCCTCGGCGACCGCCTTATCCAAAGCAGCCACCACTCGTGAGCTGTCAACCGAGTGGGCGGTGTGCGCCCAGCGCGCCACCGAGCGCGCCTTGTTTCGCTGAATCCGACCCACCATGTGCCAATGCATACTGCGCACGCCGGCCTGACCAGACGCGGCCAACAGCTGTGCTACTTCGGCTACCTTCGCTGAGGCTTCCTGCACTCTCGATTCCCCAGCGGACCGACAACCCAGTCGGGACAAAATCGCGACATCGGTTGCTGGGAAGGATTTGGTAATCGGGAGAAGCTTAATTTCGCTGACATTGCGACCCGCAGCATCTGCGGCTGCCGCGAGCCGCGACCGCACTCCGGCCAAACCATGGGTCAATTCCGCTTCCCGGTCGCCCCGCATGTCGCTTGCAAGCTTTTTCGGCGCCATCGGACTCATTCCATCCACACCAACGACGCCAGCCGCCCAGTGGGCGCGCCGCGCCGATGACTGAAGAGCGTCGGATCGGCCACCGTACAGCGAGGGTCGACCTCAACTGACGTAACACCCAACTTGCGGAGCTGTCCGACTATTCCGGCGCGAAGGTCAAGCCCGGGAGTTCCCGCCGAGGTGGAGGTGCGGCTGCCCGGCAACGCCGCATCGACCTCGTCGGCCATCGCCGCCGGGACTTCGTAGTTGCGACCGCTGACCGCAGGACCCAGCAGCGCCGAAATATCGCCGGGCTGCGCGCCCAGGCCAAGCATCGCCTCGACCGTGCGGGCCACCACACCGCGCTGCGCGCCCACACGACCGGCGTGAACCGCAGCGACGACGCCGACACGGGCATCGGCCATCAATACCGGTACACAGTCGGCCGACAACACCGCCAACGCCAGCCGGCGGGTACGGGTCACCAATGCATCGGTGGCATCGAACGCCGAGTCGCGTGGGCCGTCGGCCACGCCGACTTGATCACCGTGGACCTGGTTCATCCACACCACCCGTTCGGCGGGCAGACCGATCGCCGTTGCCAGGCGGACCCGGTTTGCTGCCACCGCCGCCGGGTCGTCACCGACGTGGTCGCCCAGGTTGAAGGTGTCGAACGGTGGAACCGACACACCACCTGCCCGGGTGGTGGTCACTCGATGGATGCGAAAATTCACGTCCCCAGTATCCAGATTGTGTGGTCAACTGAACGCCAATGGGGCTCCGCCGCGACCGGCGTGGCACGCAATCGGCAAACACGCTAGACCCCTTAGCGACGCATGAAGGGCGGCACGTCGACATCATCATCGTCGCCGCCAATACTTAGAGTTGCACCATTGGTGGGCACCGGCACACTCGCGGCGTCAACCGGCTCGAACAGGGTCGAAGTGAGTTTTCCAGCCTTTGCCGACTCGATCCGATGCGCGCCGCCCGTATCGCCAGACGCTGCCCCCACAACCTGTTTGCGGCCGGCTCCGCTGATATCGAAGCCGGCCGCGATCACCGTGACCCGCACCTCGTCGCCGAGCGAGTCATCGATCACCGTGCCGAAGATAATGTTGGCGTCCTGATGAGCGGCATCCTGCACCAGCGAGGCCGCCTCGTTAATCTCGAACAGACCCAGGTCGCTACCGCCAGCGATCGACATCAGGACGCCCTGCGCGCCTTCCATCGACGCCTCCAGCAATGGGGAGTTGATCGCGATCTCGGCAGCTTTCAGCGACCGACCTTCACCCCGGGCTGAGCCGATGCCCATCAACGCAGTGCCGGCGCCAGACATGATGCCCTTGACATCAGCGAAGTCGACATTGATCAATCCGGGCGTGGTGATCAGGTCGGTGATTCCCTGGACGCCGTTGAGCAGGACTTCGTCGGCATTGCGGAACGCATCCATGAGCGATACCGCAGCATCTCCCATCTGCAGCAACCGATCGTTGGGAATGACAATGAGGGTGTCGCAGCTCTCCCGCAGCAAACTGATACCGTTTTCGGCCTGATTGCTGCGCCGCTTGCCTTCGAACGAGAACGGCCGTGTCACAACTCCGACCGTTAGCGCCCCGAGCTTGCGGGCGATACTTGCGACCACTGGCGCCCCGCCGGTGCCGGTGCCGCCGCCTTCACCGGCGGTGACGAACACCATGTCGGCGCCCCGCAGCAATTCCTCGATCTCATCCTTGGCGTCGTCGGCCGCCTTGCGCCCGACCTCCGGGTCGGCGCCGGCGCCTAGCCCACGAGTGGAGTCGCGACCAACGTCGAGTTTGACGTCGGCATCGCTCATCAGCAACGCCTGCGCGTCGGTGTTGATAGCGATGAACTCCACGCCCTTGAGGCCTTGCTCGATCATCCGGTTGACGGCGTTGACACCGCCTCCGCCGATGCCCACCACCTTGATGACTGCCAGATAATTGTGTGGGGGGGTCATCATCCGTCTTCCTCCCTGGTGTGACTCGGTTGTTTTCCCGGGTCGGTTCTCCCCGTTGGGGGTGGCGGTGTGTCCGCTTGCCAAACCCTCAACCTCAACCATAGGCTTAGAGTTATGTCAAGTAGTTCCGCGCAACCAGAACGGTATGGGCAGGACCCGCACTAACGGTGCAGGCGCGCCGACGCTGCGTGGATGAATTTCAGCAATTCCCCGGGGAGCCGTCGCGCCAGCGTGAGGTTGTTCACACAGCCGCGCCGCTATTTCACCGTCGGCAAATCAGGGCTGGAAACGTCGTAGGTCCGACCAGGTTGCGTCAACAGAGCGGCCAGCTTCTCCGCCTTCTCCTCAATACGGTCAGTAGTTCCCCAGATCACCACTCTCCCGTCGGTCAGCGTGAGGGTGATCGAGGCGACCGACGGAGCCGCGATCCGGCCCACCTGAACTGAAACCTCTGGGCGCAGCGCGGTCAATACGTGCAACGCCGCCTTAGTGGCCGGATCACTCGGACGGGGATCGTCGACATCTAGGTGCGGCATCGCGGGCGGCGGCGGAGCGGTCGCGAAGTCGACACCGTCACGGTCGAAGAGATGCGGGCCGTCCGGATAGTCTTTCACGGCCACCGGCACCCGCTCGACGACGGTGATACGCAATGCGGACGGGTACTGACGCTGCACCCGCGCCCGAGCCACCCGCCGGATCGTTGCCACCCGGTCAGCGACCTGGTTGGTATTGATCTGCAACAACGGCGTCCCAGTCTGCACGCCGGCCGCGTCGAGGACCTCCTCAAGGGGTATCGCCTCGATCCCGGTCACGACGATACTGCGAGCAGACATGGCCGGAGTGAAATAGAGCAGCAACCCAAGCCCTACCCCGACGACAGCCAGCACAACGGCTGCAAGAAGCATCTTCAACCCTCGAACGACACCCCGAGCGACGGGCTTCGGCTCCTTCGCGACGCCCCCGAGCACCCGCCGTTTGGCTTCGCGGCGCGCCTGCTCGATCGCGATGGCGCGAGCCTGAGCGGCTCGCCGTTCGGCCCGTTCACGCCGAGCGCGACGGCGCGGACCCTCTACTTCTTCGGTGTCCTCGGGTTGTCGGGCGTCCTCTTCCAGCTGTTGGGTATCCGACGCTTCGGCTTCGCCGCCGTCAATCGACTCGGTAGCCACGTCACTTGCGGAGACATCTTCGGTGACGTCTCCCGCCACTGCGTCATCCGACGGGCAGTCGTCGGTCTCTGTCACGGCAGCACCCCCGGCCGACCGAGCCTGCTGCGGTTCGCCCGCATCCGCAACGCGGCTAAAATCTCCGGCCCCAGCATGGTTACGTCTCCAGCGCCCATCGTGACAATGACGTCACCCGGTCCGGCGGCCGCCGCCACCACCTCGGCAACCGCGGAGAAATCTGGAACGTAGCGCACCGGCACGCGGATGTGCTCGGCCACGCTGGCTCCGCTGATGCCCGCGATCGGTTTTTCGCGGGCGCCATACACATCGAGCACGAACACCTGGTCAGCGGCACTGAGCGCGCGACCGAACTCTGCTGCGAAAACCTTTGTCCGGGTATATAGGTGCGGCTGAAACACAACCAGCGAACGACCACTGACACTCGGCCCGAGCACAGCGCGCACCACAGCCAACGTCGCGCTGACTTCGGTCGGATGGTGGGCATAGTCGTCGAACACGCGTACCGACGCCTCGCCCTCTCCGGTGGCCCCGACCAGTTCGAATCGGCGACGCACGCCCTCGAACCCTGCCAACCCGTCCAACACATCCTCAGGTGCGGCCCCGATCTCGATTGCCGCTAGCAGCGCTCCCAGCGCATTGAGTGCCATGTGCTGGCCGGGCACCGACAACCGCATCACGCGAGGGTGAGGTTCGCCTGCCAAATGAATATGCGCGACTGCTTCGGTGCCCTCTGCCTCCCACGACACTAGCGTCGCGGCTAGAGGCTCGCCTGGTTCGTCCAGCCGCCGCTGCGCGGCCGAGCCGTAACGCAGCACGCGAATTCCCAGCTCCGCAGTGCGTTCCGCCAGCGCGGCCGCTCCGGGGTCGTCGACGCACACCACCAAGACGCCCCCTGGGGCAAGCCGTTCCACAAACGAGTCGAACACCCCCACATAGGCGTCAGCACTGCCGTAGAAGTCCAGGTGATCGGACTCAATGTTGGTGACCACCGCAACGTTGGGCGTGTACTCGAGTAGCGAGCCGTCGCTTTCATCAGCTTCGGCGACGAAACAGTCGCCGCTGCCGTGGTGGGCGTTGGTTCCGGCCTCCCCGAGCTCGCCGCCGACGGCGAACGATGGGTCCCGCCCGCAATGCTGCAAGGCAACAATGAGCATCGAAGTCGTGGTCGTCTTACCATGCGTGCCAGTGACCATCAACGTGGCGAGCCCCGCCATCAGCTTGGCCAGCACGGCGGGCCGCAGAACCACCGGGATGCCGCGGCGACGGGCTTCGACCAACTCGGGGTTCGTCTTGGGAATGGCCGCGTGAGTCGTGATAACCGCGGTCGCGCCGCCAGGCAGCATGTCCAGCGACGACGCGTCGTGCCCTATCCGAATCTTGGCGCCTCGTGCTTCCAGCGCACGCACACCGCGTGACTCTTTGGCATCTGACCCCGATACTTCCCCGCCGCGATCTAAAAGGATGCGGGCGATACCCGACATTCCGGCTCCCCCGATGCCCACCATGTGCACCCGTCGCAACTCGGGCGGTAACTGTGCGGCGGTCACTGCCGCCTCCCAGCCGCCAGCCGCCTGTCTCGCGCTCGCCGAGTTTCCCGTGCTGTCCCTAGCGCGGCGCGCGCTACCTGATAGGCCGCGTCACGATGACCCACCTGCGCGGCAGCTGCTTTCATCGCCGCAAGCCGGTTTTGGTCGTTGAGAAGCTCAGCCACCCGGCGAGCCACCAACTTCGGTGTCAGGTCACCGTCGGCGACCACCATGCCAGCGCCCGCATTGACCACGGGTAGCGCATTGAGCCGCTGTTCACCGTTGCCGATTGGCAACGGCACATAGATTGCCGGCAAGCCCACCGCCGACACCTCGGCGACCGTCATCGCACCGGACCGGCAGATCGCCAAGTCAGCAGCGGCGTAGGCCAGGTCCATCCGGTCCAAATAGGGCACCGCCACATACGGCGGGTCACCCTCGTTTGGTGCAGGCAGCTCGATGGTGTTCTTGGGTCCGTGGGCGTGCAGCACGCAGACACCCGCTGCGGCAAGTTCGGCGGCGGCTCCAGCAACGGCCCGGTTGAGCGACGCGGCGCCCTGCGAACCACCGAACACCAGCAAAACCCGCGCATCATCGGCGAAGCCGAAGCAGGCCCGCGCCTCAGCTCTCAGAGCGGCACGATCCAAGGTGGTGATCGTTGCCCGTAGCGGCACACCGACCACCTCGGCGCCTCGCAACCCGGAAGCCGGCACCGCTGAAAGAACCCGGTGTGCGTTGCGGGCACCGACCCGATTCGCCAGCCCAGCCCGAGCGTTGGCTTCATGGATCACCACCGGGACACGCCCTCGCACCCTGGTCCGAAAAGGCATGCCCGCTATGCCAGCCGCCGCCAAGTACGCCGGCAACGCCACATAACCGCCGAAGCCGACGACAACGTCGGCGCTCACAGCCTCGAACACCGCCCGAGTCTCCCGGACCGCGCGCCACACCCGGGACGGCAGCCGGGCCAGGTCACCGCTGAGCTTGCGCGGCAGCGGCACCGGCGTGATCAACTCAAGCTGGTAGCCGCGCTGCGGAACCAAGCTGGTCTCGAGCCCACGCGAGGTACCCAGCGCGGTGATCCTTGTCTGGGGTTCCAAGGCGCGGAGTGCGTCGGCGACGGCCATCGCGGGCTCGACATGGCCCGCAGTGCCGCCGCCGGCCAATACGACCGACAACGGAGGGCTGTGGTTGGGCACTCCCAGCTCACCGGCCGGCTCCCTGACCGAGTCGTTCACCCGTAACGCTGACCTTCCAATGCGCGAACGCGCCGTGTATGACGCTGGCCGGCATACCGCTGGCCAGCTCCATGATGCTCTCCCGCAACCGGAAGGTGTCCCCGCCCCCGCGCGCGAGCGGCGCCCGCAGAGCCGCGGGCCGGCCGAGCAGCCGTTCGAGGCGGTGTCTGATGTGCAGGCTTCCGCTTGTCCCGAGCAACTTTATGGGGCGCCTCGCACGGGGCCGGCTTCTGCACCGGTTGCGGACGCGCACGCTTGCGGTCGCGGAACGCTTCAAGACTCGTGGGAATGTACGGCTCGGGCACCGGCAGCCGCAACAAGCGGTTCATCTTGTCGTCGCGCCCGGCCCTCAAGGCGGCCACCGCCTCCGGTTCGTGGCGAGCGGCGTTTGCCATGATGCCCACCAGCGAGAGCGTTGCGGCCGTGGAGGTTCCACCGGCGGAGATCAGCGGCAGCTGCAAACCAGTGACAGGAAGCAGGCCGATTACGTAGCCGATGTTGATGAACGCCTGTCCCAGCACCCAGAGCGTCGTGGTGGCCGTCAACAGCCGCAGAAACGGATCGGCTGATCGGCGGGCGATCCGCATGCCTGTGTAGGCGAACAGACCGAATAGCCCCAGGAGCCCAAGCGCACCAACGAGCCCGAGCTCCTCGCCGATGATCGCGAAAATGAAGTCGTTGTGGGCATTGGGCAGATAGTTCCACTTGGCGACGCCCTGACCGAGACCGTCCCCGAAGATACCGCCGTGCGCCAACGCGAACTTCGCTTGCCGGGCCTGGTAACCGGCATCCTGCGGATCGCTGTCCGGATTGAGCCAAGACCGCACCCGGTCCGACCGGTAGCCCTCGGAGACCGCCAGGATTGCGCCGGAAACAAAGACCGCGAAAACTGAGCTGACGAAAACGCGTAATGGCAGTCCTGCGTACCACAACAGACCCAGCAAGATGATGCCCAGCGATACTGTCTGCCCAAGGTCGGGTTGGGCCACGATTAGTGCCAGCGCGATGATTGCGGCCGGCACCAAAGGAATCAACATCTCACGCAGCGACGCCCGTTCCATCCGTCGAGCGGCCAGCAAATGCGCTCCCCAGATAGCGAAGGCCATCTTTGCCAGCTCAGAAGGCTGCATGGACAGGCCCGCCACCACGAACCAACCGCGCGATCCGTTGGACTTCGTGCCGATTCCAGGGACGAGCACCAGCACTAGTAGCACGATAGTGACCACGAAACCGGAAAAGGCAATACGCCGCATGAACCGCACCGGCATCCGCAATGAGATGTAGCAGCCGACAAGTCCGATGATCGTCCACAAGACTTGTTTGCCGAAAATCACCCACGCGGACCCGTCATCGTCATAAGACCGCACGCAGGAGGCTGACAGCACCATGATCAAGCCGAGCGTGGTCAGCAACGCGGTCACCGCGATGATCAGGTGAAACGAGGTCATGGGCCGACCCAGCCAGGCCCCGAACCGGGTGCGCGGACCCCGTTCTTCGGCCTCCGGAGAACGCGCCGACGCCTTCGCACCTTCAGGGGCTGCCTGCGGGGCCGAATCTTCTGATTGGTCCATCTCCCCCGTTTGGTCAGGCTCGGGCACGTCTTGAGCCTGGTTGTTCGCCTCGGCCGCCTCGCCCCTGCGCAGCAGCCGGGTCAGTACGTTGCCCACTCCGACCTACCGGACCGCGGCGCGCACAGCGGCAGCGAAGGCATCGCCACGGTCGGCGTAACCACTGAACTGATCGAAGGACGCGCCGGCCGGGGCCAGCAACACCGTGTCACCGGGCTCGGCCATCTGCTGGGCCGCAGCCACCGCCGCCGCCATCACACGAGCCCCCAGGGTATCGGCAGAATTGTCAACTTTGGCCACAAAAACATCAGTAGTCACAGTCGTCGCATGCATATCAATATCCTCGCCTGTCACAACATGGACGACGGGGACATCGGGGGCGTGTCGCGATAACGCCTCGGCAACCTCTGCGCGATCCCTTCCGATCAACACCGCCCCGACCAGCCGAGAAGCGATTCGGGCGACCTCAGCATCAACGGCCGCACCTTTCAGCAGACCACCAGCCACCCAGACCACCCGCGGATAGGCCAGCACGGATGCTTCGGCGGCGTGCGGGTTGGTGGCCTTGGAATCGTCGACATACTTGATGCCGCCGGCGACAGCCACCACCTCGGCCCGGTGCCGGCCCACCTGAAATCCTGCGATCGCGGTCGCGATCGCGGCGGCGGGAACACCGACCGAGCGGGCCAGCGCCGCCGCGGCCAGCGCATCGAAAACTCCCACCGGGCCCGGAACCCGTATCGACGCGGCCTCCGCCAGCGCCAGATGATGCGAAAAGGCGCGGTCAACAAGTTGGCCGTCGATCACGCCAAGCTCTCCCACAGCTGGTTCGCCCAGCCGAAAACCCACACGTACCTGCGCCGGCGCAGCACCCAGCAGCGCAGCTGCCCGGCTATCGTCCAGCCCGGCCACTGCCACCCGCCCGGTCAGCGCCCGCGCTTTGGCCGCGGCATAGTTGGCAAAAGCTCCATGCCAGTCCAGATGGTCTTCAGCGATGTTGAGCAGGACACCGGCCTCGGGCCGTAGCGACGGCGCCCAGTGCAGCTGGAAACTGGACAGCTCGACAGCCAGCAAGTCGGCCGGCTCATCCAGCACTTCCAGAACTGGCCGACCAATATTGCCGCACAGCAGGCTGCGGCGGTCCGCCGCGGTCAGCATCGCGTGCAGCATCGACGTCGTGGTGGTCTTGCCGTTGGTGCCGGTCACAACCAACCAGCTATGCGGCGGCCCGAAGCAACCCGCCATGTCCAGCCGCCAGGCCAACTCCACGTCGCCCCAGATCGGCACACCAGCCGCCGCTGCCGCGGCCAAAAGCGGCGTGGCCGGCGAGAATCCTGGACTGGTGACGACCAGCGAGTAATCGGATACCTGCGGTGCAGCGGCCAATGTGCCTATAGTCGCCACCCCGGTTTCGGCGTGCTGGCGCAGCGTGCCCGGATCGTCATCGCACAGCGTCACAGCCGCACCAAGCCGAGTCAGCGCTGTCAGCGCCGCCCGCCCGGTGACTCCGCCGCCGGCTACCAGCACCGGCGCGCCGGCCATCAGGGATTTAAGGCCGCCATGGGTGGTCATTAAGCGCCGACCGCAGCTAGCCACTCACCGTAAAACAGCGCCACACCCAGGCCGCACGCGATCGCGGTGAGCAGCCAGAAACGGATGATCACCGTGGTTTCAGCCCAGCCGACCAGCTCGAAATGATGATGGAAGGGCGCCATCCGGAATACCCGGCGCCCGGTCGTGCGGAAAGCCAGGATCTGCAGCACCACGGAGGTGATTTCGGCGACGAACAACGCGCCGAGCACGACGGCGAGGATCTCAGTGCGGCTGGTGATCGACAACCCCGCGATAATTCCACCCAGCGCTAACGATCCAGTGTCACCCATGAAGATCTTGGCTGGTGTGGCATTCCACCACAAGAAGCCGATGCACGCACCGGCGGTTGCGGCCGCAATGAGCGCCAAGTCCAGCGGATCGCGCACGTTGTAGCAGCCCAGGCCCGGTGCGCTAACACAAGCGTTGCGATATTGCCAGAAAGTGATCAGCACGTAGGCGGCGGTGACCATCGCCATACTGCCCGCCGCCAGGCCGTCCAGCCCGTCGGTGAAGTTCACCGCGTTCGACCAGGCGCTGACGACAATCACACAAAACAGCACAAACAGTCCCGGTGCCAAAGTGACCGTGGCGATCTCCCGCACATAGGACAGATCCGCACTACCCGGTGTTAAGCCGGCGGGATTGCGGAACTGCAACACCAAGAGCGCAAACAACACCGCGGCGGTGATCTGGCCGACAGTCTTGGCCGTCTTGTTCAGCCCAAGGTTGCGCGACCGTCGTATCTTGATCAGATCATCGAGGAACCCGACACCCCCCAGCACGGTCGCCAAGCCCAATACCAACAGACCCGATGCCGACACTCCTTCGCCATCGAACGCCAGCCCGGCCAGGTGAGTGCCTAGATAACCCGTCCACATACCGGCCAGAATCGCCACACCACCCATCGACGGCGTACCCCGCTTGGTGTGGTGACTGGGCGGTCCGTCTTCGCGGATCTGATGTCCGAATCCCTGCTTGGTGAACACTCGGACCAGCGCCGGAGTCAACAGGATGGACACCGTCAAGGCGATGGCCACCGCGATAAGGATCTGCCTCATAGACCCCCGCTCCCACCGTTATCGGCGCCAGACCCCGCTGCGTCCGGCGCGCAGGCCGCCACCAGCGCGTCGGCCAACATACCCAGCCCGGCCGCGTTCGACGCCTTCACCAACACCACATCCCCCGGTTGCAGCTCGGCTCGCAACAACGCCAACGCCGCGTCGCCGTCGGGCACGGCAACAGCCCCTCTATCGGCTTCCGATCCCCAAGAACCTTCCATGACCGCTCCGTGGTGCATGGCGCTCATCGACCTCCCGGTTCCCACGACAACAAGTCGACACACATCTAAGCGCACCGCGAACCGGCCGATGCGATCGTGCTCGATTATCGCGTCCGCACCGAGCTCAGCCATCTCGCCCAAGACCGCCCAACTGCGCCGCCTGGCGGCGCGCTCCCCCGCGGCATCGGACCCGCCGTGGGCGATCCAGGCCAGCGCCTGCAACCCGGCGACCATCGAGTCGGGGTTGGCGTTGTAGGCATCGTCGATCACCGTCACTCCATCGCGCCGAGTGGTCACCTGCATCCGATGCCGTGACACCGGCCCGGCCGCGGCCAGCGCGGCCGCCACCTGATCAAGACTCGCACCGCACTCCAGTGCCACAGCACCGGCACACAGCGCGTTGCTGACGTTGTGGTCGCCGTATACCCCGAGCTGCACGTCGGCCGCGACGCCGTGGGCTGCGTATTCGCCTCCGATGTGCATCGTGAACTGTGGTCTGGCCAATTCGTCCAGCGTCACCGGTCCGGCCCACACGTCCGCGGTGTCGGGGGCCCCAGATTCAGTCCGGCTCCTACGACTGACCCGGACCACACGGGCCAGTGTCTTGTCGCTCATCGCCGCCACTGCCGGGTCATCAACATTGAGTATCACTACGCCCGATTGCGGAACAGATTGCGGCAGTTCGGCTTTAGTCCGGGCAATGGCCTCGCGTGTGCCAAACTCACCTAGATGCGCGGTACCAACGTTGAGGACCACCCCGAGCGCGGGCGGTGCGATCTCCGCCAACGCGGCGATATTGCCGGGATGACGCGCCGACATCTCCAAAATCAGGTAGTCGGTACTGTCGGTTGCCCGCAGCACCGTCCAGGGATGGCCCAGCTCGTTGTTGAACGACCCCGGCGGTGCCACCACCTCTCCGAGCGGGCGCAGGACCGCGGCCACCAAATCCTTTGTAGATGTCTTGCCCGACGAGCCGGTGATCCCAATGATCGTCAGCCCACCCGCTACCAGTTCCGCAGCAACCGCCTTTGCCAGCTTGGCCAACGCGTCCAGCACCGCTTCACCTGATCCGTCGGCATCGTGCTCCAGCACCCCCGAAAGCCCTCGCTCGGCATCTGCCTCGACCGGGGCGAGGGATGGGGCGACCACGATGGCGGGGACTCCGACCGGTCGGGCCGCGAGGACAGCGACCGCACCGGCTGCCACCGCTGACGCCGCATGGTCGTGACCGTCGGTGCGCGCACCCGGCAGGGCCAGGAACAAGCTGCCCGAGCCGACCTCACGCGAGTCGAACTCAACCGTCCCGGTGACATGGCACTGGGCGGCGGACTCTGGGGTGATATCGACCAGCTCACCACCGACGATCTCGGCGATCTGTGCGACAGTCAGGTCGATCACGTGTGTTCCTCCAACGCGGCGGCTAGCTCTAGCCGGTCGTCGAAGGGGCGAACCTCCCCGCCGCCACGTTGCCCGGTTTCGTGCCCTTTGCCCGCGATAAGCACGACGTCGCCCGCGACCGCCCAGGAAACAGCGTGCCGGATCGCGGCGCGCCGGTCGGCGACCTCGACCACCTGCGCCCTAGCACTGCCTCCTCGTGCACCACGCAGGATCTCCTGCCGGATCGACGCGGGATCCTCACAGCGCGGGTTGTCGTCGGTAACGACAACCAAATCGGCCAGCTCGGCCGCGATCTCACCCATCGGTGCGCGCTTGCCCGGATCACGCTCACCGCCGGCGCCGAAAACCACCGCCAACCGACGATCCGGATGCGCCAACGTGGTGAGCACCGCCCGCAGCGCTTCGGGCTTGTGCGCATAGTCCACCAGCGCGAGAAAAGGCTGACCGCGGTCGATTTGCTCCAGTCGCCCTGGGACGCGGACTTCGCGCAGCCCCAGCGCCGACTGTTCCGGAGACACCCCAACCACATCGAGGATCGCCAGCGCGACAAGACAGTTGGCCACGTTGTAGCGGCCCGGCAGCCGAATGCCAACCCGGTGGTAGGCGCCAGCGGGGTCGATCACGGTGAATTCTTGTCCGCCGGCGCCCATTGGCGCTACGTCCACTGCGCGCCAATCGGCACGCTGATCGGTAGCACTGACGGTGATCGCGTTGTGGGCGCGAGCCGCCATCGCCCGCCCGGCCTCATCGTCGACGCACACCACGACGGCACGGGCACACAGCGACGACGCCGGGTCGAACAGCAAGGCTTTGGCCTCGAAGTAGTCGGCCATGCTCGGATGGAAGTCGAGGTGATCGCGGGACAGGTTGGTGAAGCCTCCAACCGCGAATCCGGTGCCGTCCACCCGGCCAAGTGTCAGGGCGTGGCTGGAAACTTCCATGACCACGGTGTCCACCCCTCGGTCGGCCATCTCCGCGAGCATCGCCTGTAGCGTGGGCGCTTCGGGGGTAGTCAGAGCGCTGGGAATGTCGAAACCGTCGATTCGGACGCCGATGGTGCCGATTAGCCCGGAAACTCGCCCACTAGCCCGCAGACCGGCCTCGACCATATACGTCGTGGTGGTCTTACCGGATGTACCGGTGATCCCGACCACCGCCATCCGGTTGGACGGATGGTCGTACACCGTGGCGGCAAGGGCACCCAATACGCCCCGGGGATCCGGATGCACCAGTACAGGCACGTTGACCGGCGCCGAGCCGGCCAGCTCGGTCACCCCAGCAGGGTCGGTGAGCACTGCCACGGCGCCGCGCTCGATCGCGTCGGCCGCATGCCGCGCGCCGTGCGTGGCAGAGCCGGGCAGGGCGGCGAAGAGGTCGCCTGGACGGGCATCCTGAGCACGCAATGTCACACCGGTGACCGGCAGATCTGGGACGGTTGCGGAGTGATCAGGGCTGGCTGACGGCTTCGCGCCTACCTGGGCCGCTAATGCGGGCAGCCGCACGCCCCTGCCGGCCCTGGCACTGAGACTGTGCCCGGTGGGCTCCGAAACCACCTTTTCCACCACCTCCATACGGCGGCCGACGTCGGGAGAATCCATGGTCGGCCATGCCACCCTACCCAGACATCAGGTCGCCGGGTGCCTCCCGCGCCCGCACGAAGCAAGCGTAAATCGACCCGCCCTGCGGCGGCTGGCGGTGGTTGCGGTGGTACGCGATCCCTTAGGTGATTTGCAACGTCAACGGCGGCCCCGGATCGGGCGACAGCGGGATATTCTCTCGCTGCATCAACCAGCCAGCGATGTTGTGGAACAGTGGCGCGGCCGACGAACCCCGTGAGCCATCGGCGGCATGCTTGGGGTCATCCATCATCAGGCCGATCACATAGCGGGGATTGTCCACGGTGGCGATGCCGGCGAAGGTGATCCAGTAAACGTTGTCGAAATAGCAGCCGCAGGCAGGATTTATCTGCTGAGCGGTCCCGGTCTTTCCCGCCATCTGATAGCCGGGAACCGCGGCAGCGGTCCCGGTGCCCTGCTGATAACCCATCGGGTCCCGTTGCATCACCGCACGCAGCATCTGACGCACGGTCTGCGCGGTCTGCGCCGACACGACCCGAACTCCGTCCGGACGCGGCTCTTCGGTCCGAGTCCCATCAAAAGCGATGGTGGACTTGATGATTCGTGGCGGTACCCGCACTCCATCATTGGCGATGGCCTGAAACATGCTCGTCATCTGGAGCAGGGTCATCGAAAGCCCCTGGCCAATTGGCAGGTTCGAGAAGGTGCTGCCCGACCATTGGTCGACTGGCGGCACTAATCCGGCGCTCTCACCAGGAAGCGCAACGCCGGTGCGCTCACCCACACCGAACTTCCGGAGCATCTCGAAGAAACGTTTCGGACCGATGCGCTCGGCGAGCATCAGAGTGCCGACGTTGGACGATTTCCCGAATACCCCGGTGGTGGTGTAAGGCACCACCCCGTGTTGCCAAGCGTCGTGTATGGTGACGCCGCCCATCTCGATCGATCCGGGAACTTGTAGCACTTCATCTGGATTGCTCAACCCGTACTCAATAACCCCGGCCGCGGTGATGATCTTGTTTACCGAGCCCGGCTCAAAGGGCGAAGACACCACCGGGTTGCCGAGCTGCTTGTCGCCCTGGCGTCCGATGTCCTGCGACGGGTCGAAGGTGTTGTCGTTCGCCATCGCTAGAACTTCGCCGGTTTTGGCGTCGAGGACGACGGCTGAGACGTTGTGCGACCCTGACAAGTTCTTTGCCTGCTGAACTTGCTGCTGGACATAGAACTGGATGTCATCGTCGAGGGTGAGCTGGACGGTCGAGCCCTGGACAGCTTTGTGCCGGTTGCGATAACTGCCCGGGATGACGACGCCGTCGGACCCGCGGTCGTAGGTGACCGCGCCGTCGGTTCCGGCGAGCACAGCATCCAGGGCATCTTCTAGGCCCAGCAACCCGTGGCCGTCCCAGTCGATACCGCCGACAATATTCGCGGCCAGCGACCCGCCCGGATATTGGCGCAAGTCCTGCCGCTCCGAGCCGACCTGTGGATATTTCGTGGTGATCGCGCTGGCGATCGCCGGGTCGACGGCGCGCGCCAAGTAGACAAACGACTCGTCGCTTCGCAGCTTCTTCAACACGGTCGCCGCATCGGGCTTATTGTTCAACCGGGCGGCGACCTCCTTGGCAATGTCCCGTAGCCGCTGTTGGGGGTCCGGAGCCGCCGGGGAACGCTTCTTGGCCTCCTCCAACTGCTTGCGGATCCGCTTGGGCTGAAATGTCAGGGCGCGGGCTTCAATGGTGAACGCAAGTCGGTCGTTGTTGCGGTCGATGATGCTGCCGCGCACCGCTCTTTCGACATCGGTGACCTTAAGCTGGCCAGCCGCCTGGGCGCGCAGATCTGCGGCATTGGACACCTGCAGAAAGTACAGCTGCGTTGCGGCCACCAGCATCAGCGCGAAGATGACCACATTGCCAGCTCGATATCGGAACAGGAACGACGCGCCTCGAGTTGCCACTTCGACAGCCTGTCGGGTGCGCCGCTCCCGTGCGGACCGCCCCCCCGGAGCCGCCTTAGCCCGCGGCGCAGTATTTGACTTCTTAGCTTCGCTCGCTTTCCGAGATCGCTTCGACTCCTGGCCTTTTCGGATCTTCTGGGCTTTTGGAGCTTCTTGCGGTTTCCGAGATCTCTTCGTTTGTCGGGCATCCTGAGCTGGCGGACGTTTACGGGGACCAGACGACCGCCGGGTCATTTTTGAAGAGTGTTGATGCCCAGAGTCGCCGCGGCTCACGGTGCCCCCTGCGGCACCGGAGGCGCATTAGCGGGAATCGGGTTGGCGACCGGGCCAAACTGTTCGCCAGTAGGCGGTACCAGCGCGAGCACCGGTGGTACGCCGTTGGGTTGCGGCGCAGATGCGAACCCAGGGGGCGTCGGAGGCACCGCGGGTGAAACGACATGCGGTACTGGCCCGGCTTGAACGGGGGCCGGTGCATCACCAGGCACCACGGTTGTCCCGACCGGACCCGGCGTCTGGCCTGGCGCAGCCCCGGGACCCGGGCCCGGCATCGGCGCCTGCCCCGGCGCTGGCACCTGGCCCGGCGAATGCGGCACGGCCTGGGGCGGCAACGGCGTACTGCCCAGCGTCGAAGCACCATCTGGCGCCCGCACCAATACCTCAGGACCAGACCTCACCGAGGGTGGCGCATCCGGATTGGGCAACACACGCACCGGAACCTCCGGCGGCAAAGCCGGTGGCTTCGGAGGCGGTGGCGGGCCTTGTTCCGGCAGCTTGGTGTTCAGCGGCGGCGGCGCTACGCCGTCAGCCGGTTTCGGGGTACCCACAACGACCCAGTTGCCGGTCGGATCCTGAACCAGGTGCGCGGTATCCCTGGTTGGGATCATGCCCTGTTTGCGCGCCGCCTCGGCCAGCGCCGGCGCGGACTCCGCCTCGCGCACATCGCGTTCGAGAGCCTCCTTCTGCTGCTGCAGCATCCGAGTCCGCTCGCGGGCATGGCTGAGCTGGTACGAACGCTCCGCCGCATCCGTGGACAACCACAGGGTGAGGGCCAGCCCGACACCGAGAGCGGCGATGACGAGCACCACAAACGGAACTTTGCTCACCACGGCGCTGGGCCGTAGATCGACCGACGCCAACCGAGTCGCCAACCGCTCCGAGAACTTCGGCCGGACGACCTTGGGCGCCTTGGCTTTCCGAGCCTTGGCTCGCGCCTTGGCCTGGCTGGTGTTCTTGGGCGGTGCCGGCCTGGTTGCCGGCCGGCCGGCCGGGTTGGTGTGCGGTCCGGACTTCGGAACCCGGGTCTCACGGTTAGGCGCCGAGGTCGTGCCGGAACGCGCCCGGGTGCGGCGCGACGGCGTTGCCTCAACAGCGACGCGATTGCTCGTGCGAGCAAAACCCTCACGTGGGCCGCGACTATCGTTGGCGCGGCGTTTCGGCGTCTTGCGCTCGGCACTCATGAAACGCCCTTTCCACTCGCCTGCTGTTGTGGTTTCATCCCGTGCTCCACTCGTTGCAGAGCCCGCAACCGCACCGAGGTGCTGCGCGGGTTGCGTTCCCGCTCGGATTCATCTGCTCGTTCCGCTCCGTGCGTCAACGAACGGAATCGCGGCCCGTGGCCTGGAAGTTCGACGGGCAGACCCGCCGGGGTGCGGGAGGCCGTCGCATCGGCGAACAACCGCTTAACGATCCGGTCCTCCAACGACTGGTAGGACAACACCACAATGCGCCCATCGACAGCCAAAGCATTCAGCGCAGCGGGAATCGCACCGCGCAGCGAGCCCAACTCGTCGTTGACGGCGATCCGCAGCGCCTGGAACGTGCGTTTCGCCGGATGCCCTCCGGTACGCCGGGCCGGAGCCGGAATCGCCTGATACAGCAGGGCGACCAGCTCGGCGGTCGAAGTGATCGGGCCCTGGGCGCGCCGGCGGGCAACATTCGCAGCGATACGGCGCGCGAACCGTTCGTCGCCGTACCGACGCAAGATATCGGCCAATTCGGCCTCGTCGTAATTGTTCACAATGTCGGCCGCGGTCAGCGGGGATGCCGGGTCCATCCGCATGTCTAGAGGTGCGTCCCGGGCGTAGGCGAAGCCACGTTCGGCTTGGTCGAGCTGCATCGACGAGACCCCTAGGTCGAATAGCGCTCCGTCAACCGATTCCAGAGCGCCATAACCGGATTCGGCTAGTGCCGCGGCCAGTTCGTCGTAGCGACTGCGGACCAGCGTGACCCGATCGACGAAACGCGCCAATCGAGTTCGTGCGGTATCCAACGCACCCGGGTCGCGGTCGAGTCCGATGACGCGCAGGCCCGGCAAGCGCGTCAAGAACCGCTCCGCATGTCCACCCGCGCCAATGGTGGCGTCGACGAGGACCGCCCCCGAGCCGTCTGCGTGGTAGCGAGTCAGCGCGGGGGTTAGCAGCTCGACGCAGCGTCGCGGCAAGACAGGTATGTGGCCGAATTCAGCATCATCCCCAAGACCGGAATCACCTGGCCCGAAACGTGGTTCGTCGACCACCGCAACACCTCTCCGGGTCTGACAGTCCTTGTCGGCTGCCGAAGTCACACCGGGCGACGCCACCCCTGCACCGAGGTCCCTGTCCGAAGGCACGAACCTGGCGTTGGGGAAGTACGCCAGGGTCGCTTCGGGCAGAGACCACGGTGCACGGGTGTGCACCTCAGAAGATGTCGCCAAGTGCTTCATCGTTGGCCGCAGAGAAGTTCTCTTCGTGGATTTGTTGGTAGTCGTGCCAAGCGCGTGCATCCCAGATCTCGAGGTAGTCGACCGCCCCTATCACCACGCAGTCCTTGGAGAGGTTTGCATAGCGACGGTGGTCGGCTGACAACGTGATCCGGCCTTGACTGTCAGGATGCTGCTCGTCGGTGCCGGCAGCGAGATTACGCAGAAATGCCCTCGCTTCCGGATTGCTCCGTGGCGCTTTACTCGCCCGACGCGCAAGCTGCTCAAACTCCGTCCGCGGGTAGACGGCAAGGCTGTGATCTTGGCTCTTAGTAACCATCAATCCCCCTGCCAACGCGTCACGAAACTTGGCCGGCAGCGTCAACCGCCCCTTGTCATCGAGTTTGGGCGTGTAGGTGCCGAGAAACACGTGAGACACCTCCCGCCTAGAGCGGCTCCTTCACACCCAAACGCTTCGGCCACCATACCCCACATTCCCCCACTTTTCCCCATATGCGATGCCTGAAAACCGTGTCTTCCTCTTCACCAGCCACAAACGCCGGGCCAGGAGCACCTTCAGCCAGTGCGCAAACCCGCAACAAGGGAGAGAAACCGCATTTCACGAGACCTAACTTGCGGCATTGGGCCCAAGTGGGGCTAAGTGGGGCACGGATGGGCCACAAATCCGGCTCGAACGTGACTCGGATACAAAAAAGGGGCGGTCATTGACCACCCCTGAATCTGACCGTGTTCCGGCTACTCGTCGAAGCGACGCCGGAAGCGATCCTCCATCCGGCTGGTAAATGAGCCTCCTGCGCCCTTAGCCCGACGCTGGCGCGACGCGCCGGGCACCGGACCAGACTGACCCACCTTGCCTGGCGTGCGGGAACCGGTGACAGCGAACACGACGCCACCGAACATCACGACGAAGCCAAAAACGCTCAGAATCGGGAAGCTTCCGATCATCGTGGCCTTTAGCGCCACGCCGGAGACCAACATCGCCAGACCGACGATGAACAACGCCGCCCCCTGAAAACGCCGCCGAGTAGTCGGCGCGCGCAGGCCGCCACCGCGGACGCTTGACGCGAACTTAGGGTCTTCGGCGTAGAGAGCGCTCTCGATCTGGTCGAGCATCCGCTGCTCATGATCGGAGAGTGGCATTCGTCCCTCCTTGCCGACAAGCTTTCATATAACTACCGGTAGCACGCCGATGCCCGTTGCGGGGCAACTAACTCAGATGATACGAGGTCAATCTGCGCCGTACCACTAGTTCGCGAGCGATTCTATCCCGGCTACACCGCGGCGACGAGATGGGCCGCACGTATTCTGCAGTACATCTCGTCGACAATGGCGGGCTGCGCCATCAGCGTGTCGCTTCAACTCGCCGGCGAATCGGCGGGTGCTCGCCCGATGCTGATGCCAAAGCAACGCAACGGATCACCATATTGAGAAGGACACCGCGAGTTGGCGATATTCCTCACTGATCTGCCCCAACGGGCAATGGAGCACCGCCTCGGCGACGCGCTGCGCGTCTATGTCGACGCGATGGGCTACCCCAGAGGCACCGAGAGCCAGCGCGCGGCCATGTGGCTAGAACACAGCAGACGACCTGGCTGGAAAGCGGTCGCGGCCTTTGACGTGGCGGCAGGCCGAAGTGGCGATGCAACCGAAGAGTCACCTCCACCCGCCGGGCAGCTGCCGTCGGCTGAGGAACTGAGCACTGCGCCGCTACTCGGCATCGCTTACGGCTACCCCGGGGCGCCTGGTCAGTGGTGGCAGCAACAGGTCGCTTTAGGCTTGCAGCGCAGCGGCTTTCCGTCCGAGGCGGTGAACCGGCTGCTGAACAGCTACTTTGAGCTGAGCGAATTGCACATTGATCCCCGCATCCAAGGCCGCGGTCTCGGCGAGGCCCTGGCCCGCCGACTGCTGGCCAATCGGGCCGAGAACCATGTGTTGCTTTCCACCCCGGAGTCCAACGACGAGCCCAATCGAGCGTGGCGGCTTTACCGCCGGCTCGGGTTCACCGACTTCCTCCGCGGCTATCACTTCGCCGGCGACCCGCGCGCCTTCGCCGTCCTGGGGCGAACGCTGCCGCTGTAACCCGCACCCGGAGATTGCTTGCCGCAGCGGCATCCGAATCTGGCACGATGACCTGGTGCGCGCCAGCCTCCCCCCGCTTCCCACCCCAGGATCCCGGCAAGCCAGGGCCCGGCAGCGCCGCGTGTTGGCAACGGCGATGCTACTGATCCTGGTGCCCTTGGTTACCAGCTGCTTGCGGGTCAGGGCATCCATCACCATCTCCCCCGACGACTTGGTATCGGGGGAGATCATCGCCGCAGCTACGCCCAGGAACGACAAAGACACTGGCCCCCAACTCCAGAGCAACTTGCCGTTCAGCCACAAAGTGGCGATCTCGAACTACGACAGCGACGGCTACGTGGGGTCGCAGGCGGTGTTTTCCGATTTGACCTTCGCCGAGCTGCCGCAGCTCGCCAATATGAACTCCGACGCCGCCGGCGTGAACCTGTCCTTGCGCCGCAATGGCAACCTGGTCATCTTGGAAGGCCGGGCCGACCTGACGTCACTGACCGACCCCGAAGCTGATATCGAACTGACCGTCGCTTTCCCGGGAGTAGTCACGTCCACCAACGGCGACCGCATCCAGCCTGACGTCGTGCAATGGAACCTCAAACCGGGTGTGGTGAGCACCATGAACGCCCAAGCCCGCTACACCGATCCCAACACCCGGTCCTTCACCGCGGCCGGTATCTGGCTTGGCATCGCGTCGTTCGCGGTCGCCGGAGTGGTCGCAGTCCTGGCATGGTTCAGTCGAGACCGCTCCCCCCGATTTACCACGCCAGGCGACCAGCCACGCAGCTAGATGCGCTGATCCTGCGGGGCCGGCGACCAGTAGGCCAGCATCTCTGCAAAGGTCTCGAACGCGGCCGCAGAAACACCGTACGTCGCTTCGAGGTGGATGCTCAGCGGAAAGCCGAGATCGACGACTCCGTCTAGCACGCGCTTGTAAAGGTCGACCATGAGCTGGCGCCGCCGCGCGGGCTCGCTGGCGGCCAGCTTCTTGACGAATTCCTGCTCATCGGCCACCACGGCATTGCCCGGATCCTGGATCAGCCAGTTGACCAGCCCGATCCGGCTCTCAACCTTGGGCACGAAGCCGAACGACAGGAGCACCTCGGGCCGGTGATCGGTGGTCTGAGCGAACTCTCGAAGAAACCCCACGATTGCGTCGGAATACAGCAGCTGGGTCATGCCGTAGGTCGCGCCCTGATTGCACTTGAAGTCGAACCGACCTTGTTCACCTTCTCGGGTCGGGATCAAGATCACACCGCGGTTCGCGAGCAACTGTTGATACATCGAAAGGGCATCCGTCGGCGCGACTCCAGAGCCCTCACCATCACTCATCGTGCGCGGTACACCGACGAAGACAACACCCTCCATGCCGGCGTCAGACAGATCGCCGAGCCGCTGGCGCAGCGCTGCGTCGTCCATGAACGCCGTGACCTGGGTACAGAGGCCACGCACCCCCGGCAACTCCGACTTGATAATCGACCAGAAGTCGAGCACGTCCATCTTGGGCAGCATCGGGACGGGCCTATCTTCGTCCTCGGCGATAATCCCCGGCATCATCACATGCCCTATCCGGCCGTCGAGCCCGGAATCGGCCGAGTACTGTCGCACCCTGCGAGCATCGTCAAGCGCCCGCTCCTTGCCATCGTCGACGTTCGGTGGCACCAACTCAAGCGCGATCGTATTAAGCGTCACGTAGCTCCTCTTTCAGGCAACTGTTGCGCTGACCGTTCCCGGGCCGCGCCGCGCCGCGCAAACCTCTCCTGCTGGGCCCCGGGCCGGCCAGCTGGCCCAGGTCGCCATCCCAGCATAAGTCCGAGATAGTGAGTCAGTCGAAGCAACTCCCCGCCTGGTAGCTCAACGCGGCCCGCCCGCACTCATCCAAACCGTCCCGCCCACCCGCCCGGACCTGCGCCGAATAGACTGTCGGGCCAGAGACCTGCCGAGCAGAAAGGGGCGCCACACTGACCGTCCAAGCATCGGCAACCGTCGAACTGGCCGGCAAAATTGCCGTCCAACTTCGACGATATCTTGACGACCGCCGCGCAGAGGCCTCCCACATTGGCGCCGATTATGACGTCGTGACGGCGTTGCTCAAAGACTTCGTACTCAGGGGCGGCAAACGGCTGCGGCCGGTTTTCGCCTATTGGGGCTGGCGCGCGGTGGCAAACCAAGAACCCGATCCTGACGAGTTGCTGTTGTTTTCCGCGCTGGAACTGCTGCACGCCTGGGCGCTCATTCACGACGATGTGATCGACCGCTCTTCCACCAGGCGCGGCAAACCAACGGCTCACGAGTATTTCGCAACGCTGCACCGCGAGCAGAATTGGCGGGGCTCAGCAGACCAGTTCGGGATGTCGGCGGCGATCCTGCTCGGTGACGTTGCACACGCCTGGGCGGACGACATTGTCTCGCGAGTAGCCCAAGACCGGCTTTCGCCCGACGCTCACCGGCGAGTCCAGCGGGTCTGGGCTGCTATCCGTACCGAAGTACTCGGTGGGCAATATCTGGACATCGTCGCCGAGGCCAGCGCGGCGGACTCGATCTCGTCGGCGATGAACGTCGCCACCTTCAAAACCGCCTGCTATACGGTGTCTCGACCGCTGCAGTTCGGAGTGGCCGCCGCCGCTGACAGACCCGACGTAGAGGCCGTTTTCGGGCAGTTCGGTACAGACCTCGGGGTGGCGTTCCAGCTGCGCGACGACGTACTCGGAGTGTTCGGGAACCCGGCCGTAACGGGCAAACCATCCGGGGATGACCTCAGGTCCGGCAAGCGCACGGTGCTCGTGGCCGAAGCTATCGAACTCGCCGACAAATCAGATCCCCTAGCCGCCAAACTGTTGCGCACCTTGATCGGCACCCGGCTGACTGACCCGCAGGTGCATGAACTTCGCTGCGTCATCACCGAGGTCGGCGCGCTGGCCGCCGCGGAGGAACGAATCACCGAACTGACCCAGCGGGCGCTGGCCGCGTTAGAATCCGCACCAATCACCGCGGCAGCCCGGGCAGGGCTGTCCGAACTGGCCAAAATGGCCACAGACCGGTCCGCTTGAACGCATGACGACTCCGACGCACTCATCTACGGCAGACGCGGAAAATACGAAAATATCTATAAAACAATATTTTTCACGGATACGTACCTTCACAACCACTGCTGAGGCCGGCCCCGCCCGACTGGGCTTCGTCGGCGCAGTGCTCATCACCGCCGGCGGCCTGGGGGCAGGCAGCACCCGCCAACACGACCCGCTGCTGGAGGGCACGCACATATCCTGGCTGCGCTTCGGGCATGGGCTGGTGCTGTCATCGGTTCTGTTGTGGCTGGGTGTGGCTCTGATGCTGATCGCATGGCTGGCGTTGGGCCGCCGGATCATCGCCGGCGAAGCCACCGAATTCACCATGAGAGCCACCACGGCTTTCTGGTTGGCGCCGCTGCTGCTGTCGGTACCGGTCTTCAGCAGGGACACCTATTCGTATCTGGCCCAGGGCGCACTGCTGCGCGACGGTCTAGATCCCTATGCGATTGGTCCGGTAGGCAATCCGAACCCGTTGCTGGACGACGTCAGCCCCATCTGGACGATCACTACAGCCCCTTACGGTCCGGCGTTCATCCTGATTGCGAAGTTCGTCACAATCGTTGTCGGAAACAACGTGGTCACCGGAACGGCGCTACTGCGCTTGTGCATGTTGCCCGGACTAGCGCTATTGATCTGGGCCACTCCTCGCTTGGCCCACCATCTCGGCGCTGACGGCTCAATAGCCCTGTGGATCTGCGTGCTGAACCCCCTGGTTCTCATCCACCTGATGGGTGGAGTGCACAACGAAATGCTGATGGTGGGCCTGATGACCGCTGGCATCGCGCTGATGTTGCAGCGCCACCATGTCTCGGGCATCACCTTGGTTACCGTCGCAATCGCGGTCAAAGCTACTGCCGGACTGGCTCTGCCGTTTCTATTCTGGGTTTGGATGCGGCATCTGCGCGAGGACCGGGGGCACCGACCGATTCCGGCATTCCTGGCCGCAGCCGGCGCATCTCTGGCAATTTTTGTCGCGGTATTCGCGGTGTTGTCGGCCGTGGCTGGCGTCGGATTGGGGTGGCTATCCGCGCTGGCCGGTTCCGTCAAGATCATCAACTGGCTGACCGTACCGACGGCGGCAGCGAACCTGATCCACGCCTTGGGTAGCGGGTTCTTCGCGGTCGACTTCTATGCAACGCTGCGGGCCACCAGGCTCATCGGAATCGTGATCATTGGCGTATCACTGCCCGTGTTGTGGTGGCGATTCCGCCGCGATGACCGGGCCGCACTCACCGGCATCGTGTGGGTAATGCTGATCGTGGTGCTGTTCGTCCCGGCCGCGTTGCCTTGGTACTACTCCTGGCCACTGGCCGTCCTTGCCCCGCTGGCCCAATCGCGGCGGGCAATGGCGATCATCGCCGGGTTCTCAACGTGGCTCATGGTGATCTTCAAGCCCGACGGGTCACACGGCATGTATTCCTGGCTGCACGTATCGCTAGCCACCGGGTTCGCGTTGATCGCCTGGTATTCGCTGCATCGGGCGTCAGAGCCGCCGGTCGCCAAGACCGAAGCGCAAGCGATCAGTAGGCCATAGCCTGCGCCCGCCGCAACACCTCCCGGGCTTGGTGGGCGTGCAGCGCATCGACCGGACGCGCGTTATCGACGCTATCGCGGGAGCCGTCCCGGGTGATAGTCAGCGATGGGTCGGGGGTAAACAGCCAGCGCATTATCTCTGTGTCGTCGTAGCCGCCGTCGCGCAAGATGGTCAGCAAACCCGGCAGACTCTTGACCACCTGGCCAGAGTCGGTGAAGAAAACCTGTGGCACCGCCACACCTCCGGCGCGACGCACCGCGACCAGATGACCGTCTCGAAGACGCTGGTGCACCTTGGTTACTGGCACGCGGAGCAATGCCGCGACCCGGGGCAGCTCATAAGTAGGCTCGTCGGGGCCCAAAACGTCGTCGCCGGCGGGAATACTGACCACCGGCCAAGTGTAGAGCCTAGACACGGCCCGGCATGCGCCTTGCGCACAGTTCTAGCGGCCGATACCACCTACCATTAGCCCGTGACCGGAGCCGAATTGCCCGGCTCTCCCCCGCAAGCGGGAGGTGCCCCCACCTCGGGCCATGCTGGCCCGAATCGTCGACGCGCTGAAGTCAGCACAGCCGACCCGTTGGACGGTACTTTGTTGGATGACCGTTATCTCGTTCAGGCCAGGATAGCCAGCGGCGGTACTTCGACAGTCTACCGCGGCTTAGACGTCCGGCTGGACCGCCCAGTCGCGCTGAAGGTGATGGACTCACGCTACGCCGGTGATCAGCAATTCCTGACCCGGTTTCAACGGGAGGCTCGTACGGTCGCCCGCCTGAAGCATTCCGGTCTGGTCGCCGTCTACGATCAAGGCCTCGATGCCCGCCACCCGTTTCTGGTGATGGAGCTGATCGAAGGCGGCACCCTACGCGAGCTGCTGGCCGAACGCGGTCCCATGCCACCGCATGCTGTGGTGGCGGTGCTTCGCCCCGTGCTGGGCGGGCTCGCCGCCGCCCATCGTGCTGGCCTGGTGCATCGCGATGTCAAGCCGGAGAACGTCCTGATCTCCGACGACGGCGACGTCAAGATCGCAGATTTCGGGTTGGTGCGCGCCGTTGCCGCGGCCGGAATCACCTCCACCAGTGTCATTCTGGGTACCGCGGCTTACCTATCGCCAGAGCAGGTCCGCGACGGGTCCGCCAGCCCACGCAGCGATGTCTACTCCACCGGGATTCTCACTTACGAGCTGCTGACCGGTGGCACACCGTTCACCGGCGACTCCGCGTTATCGATCGCCTATCAACGCCTTGACACCGAAGTGCCTCCCCCCAGCACTGAAATCGAGGGTGTGCCAATACAGTTCGATGAATTCGTGGCGCGCGCGACCGCACTCGACCCCGCAGACCGATACGCCGACGCGGTCGAGATGGGCGCCGATTTGGACGAGATCGCAGAAGAACTCGCGCTGCCATACTTCCAGGTGCCGGCGCCACAGGACTCCGCCCAGCACCGGTCGGCTGAGCTACACCATAGCCGTGTCACCGACCCCCGCACCGCGGCGGCGCAGCCGCATCCGCCTTCCCCCCAACCACCTCACCATCCCACCCGGCAACTGACTCGCGGCCCCGGGGACTGGGCTGAGCAAACTCGACCGGCTGACTGCGAAGAACCACCCGACGAATATGAATACGAGCCGGTGTCGGGCCAATTCGCCGGCATCGCCATGGACGAGTTCGTCTGGGCACGACAGCACGCCCGGCGCATGGTACTCATCTGGGTTGCGGTCGTGCTGGCAGTCACCGGGCTGGTCGCGACCGCTGCATGGACGATCGGAAACAATCTGAGCGGACTGCTGTAGCGGTCGACAAAGAAACGGTGGGAACTAGTCGCGCAGCATCTCCGCGACCAAGAACGCCAACTCGAGCGACTGCTGCGTGTTCAGCCGCGGATCGCATGCCGTCTCATAGCGGCCGGCCAGATCGGTGTCAGAAATGTCTTGTGCGCCACCGAGACATTCCGTGACGTTCTCACCGGTGATCTCGAGATGAATACCCCCCGGATGACTCCCCAAAGCACGATGCACTTCGAAGAAACCTTGCACCTCATCGACGATGCGATCGAAGTGCCGGGTTTTGTACCCATTGGATGATTCGTGAGTGTTGCCATGCATCGGGTCGCACTGCCAGATCACCTGGTGACCGGTGGCCTGGACCTTCTCGACGATGGGCGGCAACAGATCGCGCACCTTGTTGTTACCCAGCCTGCTCACCAACGTCAACCGGCCCGGCTTGTTGTGCGGGTCAAGCCGCTCGACGTACTCGACAGCCGCTTCCGGAGTAATCGTTGGACCGATCTTGACACCAATTGGGTTAGCGATAACCTCGGCGAACGCAATATGTGCGCCGTCGAGTTGACGGGTCCGCTCGCCGATCCAGACGGTGTGCGCCGAGAGGTCGTAGAGCTGCGGTTGCCCTGCTTCACTATCGGATCCATCCGTCAATCGCAGCATGGAGCGCTCGTAGTCGAGCACCAAAGCCTCATGGCTAGCATAGATTTCGGCCGTCTGCAGGTTGCGGTCCGCCACTCCGCAGGCGCTCATGAACCGCAACCCGCGGTCGATCTCGGTGGCCAGCGCCTCGTAGCGCGCGCCCGCCGGAGACGTTCGGACGAATTCCCGGTTCCAGTCGTGGACCAGGTGCAATGATGCCAGGCCCGACGACGTCAACGCCCGCACCAAGTTCATCGCGGCGCTGGCGTTGGCGTAGGCCCGCACCAGCCGGGACGGGTCGTGCTCACGCGCCTCGGCGTCCGGAACAAAACCATTGATCATGTCGCCGCGATAAGACCTCAGCCCCAACGCGTCGATATCTGCCGACCGGGGTTTGGCATACTGACCCGCGATACGGGCTACCTTCACCACCGGCAAGCTGGACCCGTAGGTCAGCACTACAGCCATCTGCAGCAGGGTGCGGATATTCCCCCGAATGTGGGGCTCTGTGTTGTCAGTGAACGTCTCCGCGCAGTCGCCGCCCTGCAGCAGGAACGCCTCACCTTTGGCGACCTGGGCTAGCTGTTCCTGCAACCGGATGATCTCCGACGGCACCGTAACCGGCGGCACACTCTCCAAGACCGTGCGCATCGCCAACGCTTGGTCGGCAGGCCAGCTGGGCTGCTGGGCGGCTGGCTTGGCCAGCGCGGCGTCCAGCCGGGCCCGCAAATCGGCCGGCAGCGGCGGCAACGACGGCAGCTGGTCGATCGGAATGTCGACGGTCCAATTCATCGGTCCATGGTAACTGGGCCGCACGATCGGCTAATTGGGGCGAACGATACGTCAACTCAGCCACACCTTCCGGCGGGAACTGATTGTCTGCCACCTCAGCGACCCACAGTGTCTGCGGATGTAATGAGCCGGTATCGGCGTAGCTGGTCGCGAGCATCGACCAACGCGTCGTGTACGTCGCGCGGCCGCGGCGGCATCCGCGGACAGCCGGAGTCTTCCCACAATTGCCGCAATTCTCGAGTGAAGCGGGGCAACGCCGGCGGCAGGCCCGTCATCGGCCCCCAAAGCTGACACAAGACCACGTGGTCATAGGCCCCCACCCAAGCCCACAACTCGATGGGATCGGAACCCGAGACGTCAAAAAATTCCTCCAGGTCCGCCCGGATCTGACTGCGCGAGCGCCACAACTGTGAGGCCGGTGGCGGCAGTTTAGGCAACACGTTGGCTCGCACCCAGCTACCAGCACGTTCAGGATCGAATTCAGTGGACACCGCGTAGTACTCGCGACCGTCCTCGGCTACCACACCGATGGAGATCAGTTCGATAGTGCGGCCGTCCTCAATGAACTCGGTGTCGTAGAAGTACCGCACCGCCGCAGCCTATCGGCCAGCCGTATCCGGTGGGCCCAACACGCCACCCAATCGGCCGAACCGAGCTGCATACAGGTGACATCGCCGGGCACCGATTAGGCTGTGTGCGACATGAGTAGATCGCAGTCGCCCGGCTTCGGCAGTCCACGCGGGCCGGTTTTGTTATGGTGCCTGCTCTGGCTGCTCGCCGCTGCGGCGCTGGGTTACACGGCTTGGAGATTGTTCGGGCACACGCCCTACCGTATCGATATCGACATCTACCAGATGGGCGGTCAAGCGTGGCTGGACGGGCGTCCGTTGTACAGCGGAGACGTACTGTTTCACACGCCCATCGGGCTGAACTTGCCGTTCACCTATCCCCCGCTGGCTGCCGTGGTGTTCAGCCCGTTCGCATGGTTACAGATGCCAGCCGCAAGCATCGCAATCACACTGCTGACTTTGGTGCTGCTGCTCCTGTCGACCATGATCGTGCTAACCCGCCTCGATGTTTGGCCCAGCTCGACGTTGCTGCCCGGACCAGCTTGGCTACGCCGGTCATGGCTGACCGTGGCGATAGTGGCGCCGGCCGCAGTATGGCTTGAGCCGATCAGCTCGAACTTTGCTTTCGGCCAGATCAACGTTGTGCTGATGACCCTGGTGATCGTCGATTGCTTCCCGCGTCACACTCGGTGGCCACGGGGCTTGGCGCTGGGTCTCGGCATAGCCCTCAAACTCACTCCGGCGGTGTTTCTGCTCTACTTCCTACTGCGTCGAGACAACCGAGCCGCCGGGACCGCGGTGGCGTCCTTCTCGGGCGCAACGCTGATTGGCTTCGTCCTGGCCGGGTCGGATTCGTGGGAGTACTGGACTCACACGGTGCTCCACACCGATCGAATCGGCAGCGCTGCCTTGAACACCGACCAGAACATCATGGGTGCGCTCGCCCGGCTCCTGGCGATCGGGGAACATGAACGCTTCCTGCTCTGGGTGGCTGCGTCGCTACTCGTGCTCGCAGCCACCGTATGGGCGATGCGACGAGTGCTGACTGCCGAAGAACCGACCCTGGCCGTGATATGCGTAGCATTGTTCGGCTTGGTGGTTTCGCCGGTTTCATGGTCCCACCATTGGGTGTGGATGCTACCTGCGGTGTTGGTGACCGGCGTTATCGGCTTTCGTCGCCGCAATCTTGCGCTGGCCCTGGTCAGCGCCGCCGGTGTCGCACTAATGAAATGGACGCCGATCGACCTGCTCCCCCAACACCACGAGACAGCCGCGGCTTGGTGGCGTCAACTTGCCGGGATGTCCTATGTCTGGTGGGCGCTTGCCGTCATCGCCACGGCCGGATTCAGCGTCGCCACCCGGATCACGGCGCAACAGCCGACCGCCGACACATCGACCCCGATGTCGACGGTCGGCTGACCCTTGAGAAACCGGAGTTAACCAGCTGCAGTCTCGGGGATCCGCGCTGCATCCTTGGAACCGGCATCAGCACCGGCGCTGCTGCCCTTGACGCTGGCCGCGTATATGTCGACGTACTCTTGGCCCGAAAGCCCCATCAACTCGTAGATCACTTCGTCGGTGACAGCCCGCTCTATGAAGTGGTTGCCGGCCAACCCCTCAAAACGCGAGAAGTCCATCGGCGCACCGAAACGTACGGTGACACGGCCGAACCGCAACATCTTGCGACCGGGGGGATTCACGACATCGGTGCCGATCATTGCTACCGGAATCACCGGAACCCCGGTGTGTAGGGCTAGGCGGGCCAACCCAGTCTTGCCTTTGTAGAGTCGACCGTCAGGCGAGCGGGTGCCCTCGGGGTACATGCCTAGCAGCCGGCCCTGACCCAACAATCCCTGCGCCGATTCCAGCGCGGCTTGCGCGGCATCGGCGTTGGCTCTGTCGATGGGCACCTGCCCAGACACGCTGTAGAACCAGCGGTTGATCCAGCCCTTTAGCCCGGTGCCGTTGAAATATTCCGCCTTCGCCAGGAACCAAATCCTGCGCCGCACCACCAAGGGAAGATAAAAGCTATCTGCCACCGCTAGGTGATTACTTGCGAGTATCGCCGGCCCCGAACTCGGGATGTGTTCTAGTCCTTCAACTTTCGGCCGACCGAGCAAAGTAAACAGCGGGCCCATCAGAATGTACTTGAATAGCCAGTACCACATGACCCTCCCTCTCGCGTCTGCGCCAACTTTACCCACCTGCAGTGGGTGGCGACCACCTCCGCGGGACAACGACCCGGCATTACTCCTCGAGGGTAACGGGAATGGCCTGGTAGCGCGTCTTCACAGGGCCACTGCCGGGGCTGTTCTCAGCGCTAAGACCGTCTCCGGCTGGGCCATCGGGTGGAGGTTTCGGCGATCGGTCGATGTCGTCGACTATGGCTCGGATTACCTCCAGCAAAGCAACGCTATGGTCAGCGATGACGGTCAGCAGCGGGTGCTGCTCACCGCTCACCACCGCGGCCAACGCACACAACGGACACCACACTTGCTGGCACTTGCCGGGGCCGTTGTCACCGGCCGATCCAACGCCTGACGCCATTGCGGCCGCCGCCCGTACCGCTGGATCGATTCCATCCAGGATTGCCTGTGCAAGCCTGCGTAGCTCCGGACCCACGTCGGCATGAGCCCCACTCACTTCGGCCACACCTCCGGATCTGGTCGAAAACGAACTGTCAGCTCACTACCTCGCAGATGCGCATCCAGCACTGTGCACCTCCGCAGCACGGACGCCAACTTAACTCTGCGCCGCATCGCGCCAGCGCTGATGACAAGGTCGTCGTCGGCCCGGCCCAGAGTCAGCGCTCCTGCGTCAACCTGAGGCAACGCCAGCCGCAGTCGATACACCGATCCGAGACCTGACCCGGACTCCAAGTCCACAATAGGGCGTAGTGGGCCCGGTGGCGCGGCGCCACGACGGCGACGAGCGCTGTCAAGCAGGCCACTCAACGCCTTGGGGCCAATCGGTTCCCCGGACAGGTGCGGAACCAGCACCAACGCAACATCACCGATGGTGGTGTCGAGTTCGGCAAGGACGGCACATTGCTCGGAGATACGTTCGGCGTACCAGGAGAACGCCGGATGGTCCGGCAGACTGCGGTACTCGTACGCCTCGTCCCGCACGAGAACCTGATTAACGAGCAACTCCTCGACCCGCACTCCCATCAACGCCAGCGCGCCTAGCGTCCGGGCCGCCTCAGCGGCCACCACCCGCTCCGGAGTGAGCACCAGGTGCGCACTCACCAGCTCGCCGTCGGTCAGCAATGCGTTGAGTCGGTCGACGCTCGCGCTGGTTCGCTCAAGCAGTTCCGCCAATGCGACCAGCCTGGCGTCGTCAGCCGCGATGCTCAGCCGCCGATGCCGCGGCCAGGCCCGCTCCACATACAGCCCGAATGTGGCGGGCAGGGTCAACATACGAAGCGCATCGGCAGTCGAGGCACAGTCAACCACGACGCGATCCCAGCGCCCGGCCGCCGCGAGCTGGCTGACCGCGTGCAGGCCGAGAACTTCCTGAATCCCGGGCAGCGCCGAAAGTTCTTCGGGAGCGAGGCTACTCAACTCGGATTCGGGAAAATGGAGGCCTAGGGTATCCACGACCGCACGCCACCGCTGCTCAAGCAGCGCTAGGGTATCCAGCGCCAGCGCGTCGACAAAACCGCCGCCGGCGGCCGGGTCGTCGGAGAGCACGCGCACGGGATCACCCTGGCCGGTCGGCGGGACGGCAACACCAAGCACATCGCCCAGCGAGTGCGCCTGGTCGGTGGAGACCAGCAGCACTCGCCGACCGGCGCTCGCATCACAAACCGCACTGGCAGACGCCAGGGTCGACTTTCCTACCCCGCCTTTGCCAACAAACAGACTGATCTGGGCCGGGGTAGGCGCAACGGACTCACTCAGCCTCGACTCGTTTCTTCAGATCCTTCAAAGCGCCGTCTGTCAACCTTCGTTCAGCTTTGCGTTTAAGCATCCCGATCATCGGGATGACAAGGTCAACGGAGAGTTCGTAGGTTACCTTGGTGCCAGAACCTTCGGCGGCCAAGCGATATGTCCCTTCGAGGGACCTCAGCAGCGAGCTGGAAACCAAGGTCCAGCTTAACGATTGGCGATCTGCCGGCCACTCGTAAGACATCACCAAGGTGTCTTTGATCACGCCAGCGTCCATCACGAATCGTACGATCTTCGGATAGCCGTCGGCGCCTCTTTCCTGGACTTCGGCTTCCTTGTATTCCGAGATCCAGTCTGGGTAGGTGTCTATATCGGCGATCACCTTCAACACAGTGCTTGGATCCGCATCAACGTAGATCGTCTGCGTTGTCTTCTCCGCCACCTAGCCACTTCCTTCCCCGCACCAGGGCCGACCCCAGGAACCTCCGTGAGCACCCCGCATCCAAGCCGAAACGGTACTCTCTCACGCGGAATCTAGACGCGGGTTAAACTACCGGACAAACCCCGATCGGGCGCGACCTCTCCAACGTCGACTTCACCTCAAACGCCATTTTTTTGCCCGCGACCCGACGCTTGTGTGTCATTCTGGCCAGATTCATTCGGGCCAGCTGCGCAGCCGTGGCACCGGTCGGTTCGGCATGGAGGAAATAGTGCAGCACCACCCCGTCTAACGACGGCTCCAGCCAGACCTCCATCGTTCCGGTCAACGCACCGGCCACCGTCCACCTGATTCCCTTGTCCGCCCGGTCCTCGGTGACTTGCAGCCTCAGATCGGGCCACCAGCGGGACCAGCTCGAACAATCGCTTATCGCGGCTCCGACGTGCACACCGTCGGCGGCTACGTATGTCTCGTCGGCAATCTGGATGCTGTTCATTGCCCCAGCTTCACACAGCCCATCCGCCCTCAGCTCAGGCGCCCGCCAGTCGGCAAGCCGAAGCCCCTCTGCGGGAATACCCAGATTAGGCTGTGCCGTGGAAGACCAGCACCGAGAAGCGTCACGCGACGTCCTACTTAGCTCAAGCGAGGTCAATAGAGTGAGTCAGTACAGTGCACCTGCCCACTTTTCCATCGCCGAGCACGACAACATCGCGGCCACAGTATTCGAACACGAGCGCGATGACCCAGACTTTGTCATCTATCGGCGCCAAGTCGATGGCGCCTGGATCGATGTGACGTGCGCGGAAGCGGCCAGCCAGATTCGCTCAACCGCACTAGGTTTGATTTCCCTAGGAGTGCAGGCCGGCGACCGGGTCTCGATTTTTTCGGCCACCCGCTACGAGTGGGCAATCCTCGACTTCGCGATCCTCTCCGTGGGCGCGATCACCGTGCCGATTTACGAGACGTCGTCGGCCGAGCAAGTGCGCTGGGTGCTGCAGAACTCCGCAGCGGTGTTGGTATTCGCAGAAACCGATGGGCACGCGGCGACAGTGACCGAACTAACCGGCGAACTGCCCGAATTACGCCAGGTGCTGCGGATCAACGGTTCAGGGCCAAAGGCCCTCGACGAACTGGCCGCAGCCGGCGCATCGGTCGACCCTGGCGTGCTGACCACCCGACTGCAGGCGCTGCGTTCCGACGACCCGGCGACGCTTATCTACACCTCCGGCACCACCGGAAACCCGAAAGGCTGCCAACTCACCCACTCCAACTTGCTCCACGAGATCGAGGGCACCCACGAGCGCTTCCCAACGTTGCTGTGCCGCGGTCAGCGGCTACTGGTTTTCCTGCCACTAGCCCACGTCCTGGCCCGGGCGGTGACTTTATCGGCGTTCACCAACAAAGTGACCGTCGGATTCACCAGCGACATCAAGAACCTGCTGCCCTTGTTCGCAGAATTCAAACCGACGATCGTGGTGTCGGTGCCGCGGGTTTTCGAGAAGGTATACAACACCGCTGAGCAGAACGCCGCCAACGACGGCAAAGGTCGGATTTTCGCCAGCGCCGTGCAAACTGCCATCGACTGGAGCCAAGCGCAGGACGATGGCCAACCGGGATTGTTGCTGCGCGCCAAGCATGCTCTTTTCGACCGGCTGGTCTACCACAGGCTGCGCGCGGCGCTCGGCGGCGACTGCCACGCGGCCGTCTCGGGTGGCGCTCCGCTTGGAGCGCGATTGGGCCACTTCTACCGCGGTGTCGGCTTGACGATCTACGAAGGCTACGGCCTAACTGAGACCAGTGGAGCTATCACGGCCAACCAGGTCGGCGACCTGAAGATCGGCACGGTAGGAACACTGGTGCCCGGCAACAGTCTGCGCCTGGCCGACGACAAAGAGCTGTTGGTACGCGGTGGCGTCGTATTCAGCGGTTATTGGCGCAACGAGCAGGCAACCAACGAAGCGTTCACTGACAGCTGGTTCAAGACCGGCGACCTCGGCTCAGTCGACGAAGACGGATTCTTAACCATTACCGGGCGCAAAAAAGAACTCATCGTGACCGCAGCGGGGAAAAACGTCGCCCCGGCGGTGCTCGAGGATCAGCTGCGAGCACACCCGCTGATCAGCCAAGCGGTTGTGGTCGGGGACGCCAAGCCGTTCATCGGCGCCCTGATCACCATCGATCCCGAAGCCTTCGACGGCTGGAAGCAGCGCGGCGGCAAGCCAGCTGATGCCTCGGTCGGCGATCTCGCCACCGATCCGGACCTGGTCACCGAGCTGGACGCAGCCGTTAAGCAGGCAAACTTGGCGGTGTCGCATGCCGAATCGATCCGCAAATTCCGCATTCTGCCTGTTGACTTCACTGAAAACACCGGCGAGCTGACGCCGACCCTGAAGGTCAAGCGCAATGTGGTGGTCAAGAAGTTCGCCTCGGACATCGAAGCGATCTACAGCGATTAACGGGTAACACACCCGGCACCTGCGTGGTGTGCTGCGCAGTGCATCGGGGGCTTAGCGCGGCGGCTCGACATTGGGCGGCGCGCCGCGTAGCAGGTCCGCCAACCGCGCGGCCAGCGTCTCCCAACACCAATCGGTAGTCACCCAGTCCCGCCCCGCGGCACCCATTGCAGCAGCACGGTCGCGATCGGTCAGCAATTGGGTAACCGCACGGGCGATCTCGCCCACCGAGGTGCCGTCCACCACCACCCCGGTCTTGTTGTGCTGCACCGTTTCCGGTGCACCGCCAGATTCGCCGGCGATCACCGGCACACCGGTGGCCGAGGCTTCCAGAAACACGATGCCTAGACCTTCGACGTCCATTCCGCCGCCCCGTGTGCGACAAGGCATCGCAAATACGTCGGCGAGTGCATGGTGAGCAGGTAGCTCGTCGGCAGCCACGCTGCCGGCGAATGTCACAGCGTCGGCCACCCCGCAGTCCTGGGCCAGTCTGCGCAGTTTGTCCCGATAGGGACCGCCGCCTACGAGAACCAGAACCGCTCCATCAACACGACGACGAATCGACGGCAACGCCTTGATCAGCATGTCCTGGCCTTTGCGCGGAACCAGCCGGGACAGGCACACCACCGTGGGGCGCTCGCCCAGCCGATAGCGTTCACGCAGCGTCTGGCGAGCGGCGGGATCGGGACGGAACCGCTCGGTGTCGACCCCGGAAGGCAAGTATTCCAGCGATGCCGCGGGGCCAAGAGCGGAGGCAAATCGGGACCGGGTGTAGTGGCTGACAAACGTCACGGTATCCGTGCTGTCACCGATACGACGCAGCACCGACCTCGCTGCTGGCAGCATCGACCAGCCCACTTCGTGGCCGTGTGTGCTGGCCAGCACCCGAGTCGCGCCGGCTTTCCGTGCCCGCGACGCAAGCAAGGCCAGTGGCGCTGCCGCCCCGAACCAGACGGTGTCAATGTCATGCTCGGCAATCAGCCGGCGCATCCGCCCATCGACTGTCGGACCGGGCAGCATCAATGTGCCCGGGTGTCGCACCACCTGATAGCCCTGCGCGCAGGCTTCCTCGTCGAAGGCGTCCGCGCTCTTCCACTGTGGCGCGTAGACTGTCACAGCGTGCGATCCGGATTGCACCAATCGGGAAACGAACTCGCCTAGGTAGGACTGGATACCACCGCGGCGGGGCGGGAAATCGTTGGTTACCAGCAGGACCCGGCTCACCCGCGCCAATCTAGCCGGTACAGGTTAGGCACATGCACTAGCGGGTCGCCCAATGTCGCCAGCGCGCGAGCAAGCCGGCTGAGTCGGCCCCAAGCACCGTACGGAAGGCAGTGGGCAAGTCGGCGTGTCCGACACCGCACGCAGCCAGGTAGAGCGTTCGCAACGTGGCGGGACCGTAGCTGGCCGCGATGAAACGAGCAAACCACCAGGCACGGTCATAGGCGACCGAACGCCGTGGCCCCGGTGTGTCCAAGTCGGTGTCCGACGGTAGCCGCTCCACGACAGACGTCGCTTCGGCGGGCACTGCGACGTTTGGGCGGGCAACAAAATCGGCTACTCCCTCAGTCAACCATCGAGGCGCATCTGCGACGGTGTCGGCCCGCGCGGCATAGTGAAAAAGTTCGTGAGTCAGGACTATTCGCAGCGCGGCGGTACTCATTGTGACCGCGCCCGGGGCGAAGACGATACGTTGCCCGACCAGCACCCGGTTAACGGGATCGACATAGTCGGCCACGGTCACCGCCGCGATGTCCGCCCATTGCGACGCCGCGCCTCCTCCCGCGGCCGCACGAAACTGTTTGTCCGAGCCTGCGGCCACCACCGAGATGTCTTTCGACCATCCGGCTCCCCAGAAAGCCACGACGTCGTCAACAGCGGCACCGACGTTCGCCGCGACTCGGGACAACAAACGGTCGGTTCGGCGACCTCCAAGGCTGACCAGGCGGACAGTACGGTTGCCGACAGCCAGCCGTGTCGCTGGGGTGGCAGCGTCTGAAGCCACCAACCGGGGAGGTGCTGCACGCATATTGCCTGCCAGCTGGATCTGCAAAACCGCCGCGGCAACCAGCTCACACAGAAGCACACAGACTAGCGATAACCGCTGCCACCGCCGCCACGGCGGCAGCTGGACCGAGCTATCCGTGGTCAGTAGCGCCGGGCGTCGTAGATCGGCCCGGACGCGTTCATCGGTACCACACCCACCGGAACGCCGTAAGTCGAAGAGTGGATCATGAGTCCATCACCGATGTAAATGCCGGCGTGCGACGCATCGGAGTAAAACGTCAGGACATCACCGGGCTGCAGATCGGACAGCGCCACCGGCTGTCCGCCGTTCGCCAGCGCCTGGCTTGAGTGCGGCAGTGCAACACCGGCTTGCTTAAAGGCCCACATCACCAAACCCGAGCAGTCGAACCCGCCAGGCGCGGCGCCACCCCACACATAGGGTGATCCAACCTGGGTCAACGCAGCCTGAACAACAGCTGCCCGGCCCCCGCCATTTGGCGGCGCGGGTGGCAACCCGCCCGGTTGCGGAGCCCCACCGGGGGCTTGCCCGTCAGCTGGTGGTTCACCTGGTGGCGACACCTCCGGCGCCGGGGCTGGGGGGATTGCAGCAGGCGGCGGAACCTGTCCCGGATCGGCGAGGGCGGTGCGCTGCTCCGGAGTCAACGAACGATACTGCGACTTGACAACAGCGATCTGCACCTGCAGCTGAGTCTGCTTCCGCTGCAGGCCCGCCCGCACGGCGGCAGCCTGCTCGGCCGCGGTCTTGGCCTCGGCAGCGGACTGGGAGGATGCCTGCGCCGCCTTCGCGGCCCGCTCGCCAGCAGCTCGGTAGTCAGCCATCTGCATCGCCATTTGAGCCGCCAGGACACGCTGCACCGACAGACCCTGGATCAGATTCTGCGGTGACGACGCCGTCAGGATGGCTTCCGTGCCGTCGGTGCGCCCACCCATGTACGTGGCGGCCGCAAGCTTATCGACAGTGCCTTGAAATTCAGCCAAGCGTGTGTTGGCGGCCTCCACCGCAGCCTGATCGTCCGCGTGCTTTTTTTCCGCGGCTTGCTGGGCGGCCAGCTTGTCGTTCAGGTCGAGCTGTGCGGAGTGCATAGCTTCGGTGGTCCGCTCCGCCTGCCGAGACAACTCGTTCAGTTTTGCCGTTGCGTCGTCAGCTGGGTCTGCCGCCGCGTTGGTGGCCAGTAAACCGGATAAAACCAAGGTGAGGCTCGCTAGCGTCCCGATGGCGGTGCGCATGACAACGCGCATGATCGGATACCCAAGGTGAAGCCTCAAAGTCTTTGTTTCCTTAAACTGCCATCGGCGCAAACCGGCCGAGCTGGTTCAGATCTCAAACAGGTTACGAAATGATCTCGGCGTTGTCCAAAGCAGATCGTTAAGAAAACAGCCAGATTTCTGGCCAAAGATTGTGAGCGGCGCAGGGCGACCGCTGCGACCTCGGATTGGGTGTTCCAGGCGGTTTATAAACGGCCTCCAAACGACTTCCAAACGACTTCCAAACGACTAAGCCACACCGGAGCGGCCACGCCGAAGCGGCACCAGGCGCAGCCGCGGAGCCAATCCGGCATCAGCGAGCACTTCCAACGCGGCTCGTTCATCGTGCAACAAGGTCTCCGGCGTCCCGAGCAGCACACTCACGACACAATCGCGGCATCCGGGCCCCCGCACCGCACAATCGTCACAATCGATCACCACCGGCTCGGCCGGTCCGGTTACCGAGGCAAGGTTGCCAGCGGTTCCGTTGTCTTGTGCCATCGAGTGGATCCTCTCGGTTGAGCTTTCGCACACCATGTGGTGTCGCGCTGAACGCTAACCGCGGCCACCGACAGCAATCCGTGACTCAGCCGGCAAGCAGGTTGGGCTCTAACCAGCGTGGTTCCCGCCGAATGTCGGTGCGCATGCCTAACGTCACGACCATGGGCGTGACCGATGCGACTCAGCTCAATTTCGCTGAGCTTCACCCGGTGGCCTTTCCCGGGCTTGCCCCGGCCGCCTGCACAGCCGAAGACGTGTCGTTGCGCGAGACGACCTTTGTCGTGGTGGACTTGGAGACCACAGGCGGACGCGCAGCCGGTACCGGGCAATCGCCCCCTGACGCGATCACCGAGATCGGCGCGGTCAAGGTGCGCGGTGGCGTCGTCCTCGGCGAATTCGCCACCTTGGTGGATCCGCAGCGCAGCATTCCGCCCCAGATCGTGCGGCTAACCGGCATCACCACGGCGATGGTGTCCGACGCCCCAACCATCGACGCTGTTCTGCCGATGTTTTTGGAATTCGCCGGCAGTTCTGTCCTGGTAGCCCACAACGCCGGTTTCGACATCGGATTCCTGCGGGCCGCCGCACAGCGGGGCGGTATCTCGTGGCCGCGACCCAAGATATTGTGCACCGTTCGGCTGGCACGTCGGGTGCTGAGCCGGGAGGAAGCTCCCAGCGTGCGACTGGCCGCGTTGGCGCGGCTTTTCGCGGTGGCTACGCAGCCCACTCACCGCGCCCTCGACGATGCCCGCGCCACCGTCGACGTGTTGCACTCGCTCATTGAAAGAGTGGGCAATCAGGGCGTGCACACCTACGCCGACCTGCGTTCGTATCTGCCCAGTGTGACGCCGGCTCAGCGCCGAAAACGGGTGTTGGCAGACGGCCTGCCGCACCGGCCAGGAGTTTATCTATTCCGCGGGCCTTCCGGCGAAGTTCTCTACGTCGGCACTGCGGTCGACTTGCGACGCCGGGTGAGTCAGTATTTCAACGGCGCAGACCCCCGTGGCCGGATGAAGGAGATGGTCGCCCTCGCCGACAACGTCGACCATGTCGAGTGCGCGCACTCGCTAGAGGCTGGTGTCCGCGAACTGCGAATGCTGGCTGCCCATGCACCGCCGTATAACCGCCGGTCGAGGTTTCCGCACCGCTGGTGGTGGGTGGCGCTCACAGATGAACCCTTTCCGCGCCTATCAGTGATCCGCAGCCCCCGACACGACCGAGTCGTCGGCCCGTTCCGGTCCCGAGCCATCGCCGCCGAGACGGCAACCCTGATGGCCCGATTCACCGGAATCCGGACCTGCACCAGCCGGCTGTCCCGTTTCTCCGTGCACGGTCCGACCTGCCCTGAGGTGGAAGTGTCCCCCTGCCCCGCCGCCCGCGACGTGACGGCCGAACAGTATGCCGGGGCGGCTCGGCGCGCAACGGCCCTCATCGACGGGCTGGACAACACCGCGCTTGCTGCGGCCGTGCAACAGGTCACCGCGCTCGCCGAGCGCCACCGCTACGAGAACGCCGCGCGGCTGCGCGACCAAATCGCCACCGCGATCGAGGCACTGTGGCGTGGCCAGCGCCTACGTGCGCTGACCACGCTGCCCGAGCTGATCGCCGCAGCTTCGGACGGCAGCGGTGGCTACCAGTTGGCCGTCATCCGCCACGGCCAACTCTCGGCGGCTGGTACCGCGCAGCGCGGGGTGCCACCGATCCCGGTGGTCGACGCACTCCGCGCCGGAGCCCAGATAGTCCTGCCGACACCAGCCCCACTCGGCGGCGCATTGGTGGAAGAAACCACGCTCATCGCGCGCTGGCTGGCAACATCGGGAGTTCGCATTGTGCGGGTCACCGGGGTCGGCTCCCCCGATGGCGGGGGGTGGTCCTCGCCGTTGCGGGCAGCGGGCGCATGGGCAGCATGGGCAGCATCGGCGCGCGCAGCGCGGCTGACGACCGACCAGACGGGCGCAGATCTCGATGACGATCAGTCAGACCTGCTGACCGAACCGCACCCATCGCGCGAGCAACTGTTCAGCCGCTCCGGTGTCGATCGCAGCATTGGCACGGCGCAAGCCGTCTTCCCATGCCGACAACCAGTCGACGCGGCTGGATAGCCCAGCGTAGGCAACCAGCGCGCCTGCCGCGTTGAGCACAACAGCGTCGCGGACCGCACCCTTGGCGCCGCGCAGCACCGAGCGCGCTTCGGCGGCGTTGACCTGCGCGTTCCCTCCGCGCAGCTGGTCAAGCTCGGCCCGCGCGAACCCAAACCTGGCAGGGTCGAAAGTCAACTTTTCCACCGTCCCGGCCTGCACCCGCCAAATGGTGCTCGTGGTGGTCGAGGTCAATTCATCGAGCCCATCGTCACCGTGCACCACCAGCACGCTGGAGTCACGCGCGGCAAACACCTCGGCCATTACCTCCGCAAGGTCGGCGAACGCGCAGCCGATCAACCCGGCCCGCGGCCGAGCCGGATTGGTTAGTGGCCCAAGCAGGTTGAATACGGTAGGCACCCCAATCTCGCTGCGCACCGCGGCCGCGTGCCGATAGGACGGATGAAATTGCGGAGCGAAACAGAACCCGATCCCAATCTCAGCGAGACTGCGCGCCACCTGATCAGGCCCCAGATCGATGCGCACCCCAAGCGCCTCTAGCGTGTCGGCGCCCCCAGCCAACGAGGACACGGCCCGGTTTCCGTGTTTGACCACGGGGACGCCTGCGGCCGCCACAACGATCGCCGCCATGGTGGACAGATTGACCGTATTGACGCCATCACCACCGGTGCCGACAACATCGACGGTGTCGCCGATCGTCGCGCCGGGAACCGCACGGGCGTGACTAAGCATGACGTCGGCCAGCTCACCGACTTCGGCTGCGGTTGGAGCCTTCATCTTCATCGCCACTGCGAATGCGGCGATCTGCGTCGGCTTGGCTGCGCCACTCATGATCTGTTCCATCGCCCAAGCAGCCTGCCCCGGCGCCAGATCCTGCCCATCGGTGAGCCGACCCACAACGAGCGGCCAGGACATCATCGCCCCAGACGCGGGCCCGCCAGACTCACGGGCAGAAGAATCCTCAGACGAGAGTGCCACGCGCCGATGGTCCCACGACGATCAAAGGCCCCCAACCACCCACCGACAACCGCGCACGAACCATCCGGCAAAGACAGTCGGCGCGACGCAGGCAACGGAACGACGAAAATTCCTGACCCGGGTAGAGTTCGACAACTACAAAGCGTCATACTTGCGGTGTGACGAGCGCTGTGGGGACCTCGGGTACTGCGATCACGTCGCGCGTGCATTCGCTCAATCGACCCAATATGGTCAGTGTTGGCACCATAATCTGGCTTTCCAGCGAGCTGATGTTCTTTGCCGGCCTGTTTGCGATGTATTTCACAGCGCGAGCTCAGGCCGGCGGAAGCTGGCCGCCGCCACCAACCGAGCTGAATCTTTACCAGGCCGTGCCAGTGACGCTCGTCCTGATCGCCTCATCGTTCACCTGCCAGATGGGCGTGTTCGCAGCCGAGCGGGGCGACGTTTTCGGGATGCGCCGCTGGTACGTGGTCACGTTCCTGATGGGCTTGTTCTTCATCCTGGGCCAAGGTTACGAGTACATCAACTTGGTGAGACACGGCACCACCATTCCGGGCAGCGCGTATGGCAGCGTGTTCTACCTGGCCACCGGGTTCCATGGGCTGCACGTCACCGGTGGCCTGATCGCCTTCGTCTTGCTCCTCATCCGCACCCGACTGAGCAAGTTCACCCCGGCGCAAGCCACCGCGACCATCGTCGTTTCCTATTACTGGCATTTCGTCGACATCGTGTGGATCGCGCTGTTCGCGGTGATCTATTTCATCCGATGAGCCCGCAGCCCCCGAACTGACCCGAACAGGAACGAACAGGAGTGCTCGGTTGAAGAAACTGAGGTTCACGCGATCCGGCGGCAGACGGTCCACAGCCGCGCAAGGTCAGCAGACCAGTCACTCGCGACGGCGGCTCCGTCGCCGACTGTCGGGCGGCCTACTGCTACTCGTCGCACTGACCATCGCCGGCGGGCTGGCCGCCGTGCTAACACCCACCCCGCAGGTAGCCGTCGCCGACGAGTCCACTTCGGCGTTGCTGCGCAAGGGAAAACAGCTGTTCGACACCTCATGCGTGTCCTGCCACGGCGCCAACCTAGAGGGCGTGCCTGACCACGGACCGAGTTTGATCGGTGTCGGCGAGGCAGCCGTGTACTTCCAAGTGTCAACCGGCCGGATGCCTGCAATGCGCGGCGAGGCCCAGGCACCCCGCAAGGATCCAATCTTCGACGAGGCGCAGACCGATGCTATCGGTGCCTACGTTCAGGCCAACGGGGGCGGCCCGACTGTGGTACGCAACGAAGACGGCAGCTTGGCGATGCACTCTTTGCGCGGCAGCGACCTGGGCCGCGGCGGTGACTTGTTTCGGCTCAACTGCGCCTCATGCCACAACTTCACCGGGAAGGGCGGGGCGTTGTCTTCCGGCAAATACGCGCCTGACCTGCGGCCCGCCAACGAGCAGCAAATCCTGGCTGCGATGCGCACCGGACCGCAGAACATGCCCAAGTTTTCCGACCGCCAACTTTCCTTCGACGCGAAAAAAGACATCATCGCCTACGTACGGACCATTACGGAGCCGAGACAGGCAGGTGGTTACAACCTCGGTGGATTCGGACCCGCTCCCGAAGGCATGGCGATGTGGATCATCGGAATGGTTGCCGCGATAGGGCTGGCACTCTGGATTGGGGCGCGTTCATGAGCGACATCGGCAACGGCGCCACCTCTGACAACGACACCAATGTTCCAGATCAGCCCGACGACGCGGCGCTGACCGCAATGTCCAACGACGAACTCGTGGCATTGGGCGGCCGCATGGACGGCGTCGAGACCGTCTACAAGGAGCCTCGCTGGCCGGTGGCGGACACCAAAGCCGAGAAACGCGCCGAGCGGGGGGTCGCCATTTGGCTGTTGCTGGGCGGCTTCTTCGGCCTTGCGCTCCTGCTGGTCTTTTTGTTTTGGCCCTGGCAGTACAAGACATCTGACGGCCAGTACAACTTCCTGTACTCGCTGGCCACACCGCTTTATGGCGTGACCTTCGGACTCTCGATCCTGGCGATCGCGATCGGGGCAATCCAGTTCCAGAAAAGATTTATCCCCGAAGAGATTTCGATCCAGGAACGACACGACGGCGACTCCCGCGAGATAGACCGCAAAACGGTGGCGGCAAATCTCACCAGCGCCTTCGAGGGATCGACTATCGGGCGCCGCAAGCTCGTCGGGCTGTCCCTGGGTGTTGGCCTGGGCGCGTTCGGACTGGGCACCGCCGTGGCGTTTATCGGCGGCCTCATCAAGAACCCGTGGAAGCCGGTGGTTCCCACAGCCAACGGGATGAAGGCCGTGCTGTGGACGTCCGGCTGGACCCCACGCTACAAAGGCGAGACCATCTATCTGGCGCGGGCCACCGGCACCAACGATGGGCCACCGTTCATCAAGATGCGCCCAGAAGATATCGACGCTGGCGGGATGGAGACGGTATTCCCGTGGCGGGAATCCGACGGCGACGGCACCACCACCGAGTCGCACGAAAAGTTGCAGTCGGTCGCAATGGGCATCCGGAATCCGGTCATGCTCATCCGTATCAAACCCAACGACTTGTCGCGTGTGGTCAAACGCAAGGGCCAAGAGAGCTTCAACTTCGGCGAGTTCTTCGCCTTTACCAAGGTCTGCTCGCATCTAGGTTGCCCGTCATCCCTGTATGAACAGCAGTCCTACCGCATCTTGTGCCCGTGCCATCAGTCGCAGTTCGACGCATTGCACTTCGCCAAACCGATATTCGGTCCGGCGGCGCGCGCGCTGGCACAACTGCCCATCACCATCGACACAGACGGGTACCTGGTCGCCAACGGCGACTTCATCGAGCCCGTCGGACCGGCATTCTGGGAGCGCACCTCATGAGTCCGAAAGTCCCGAAAGTTGGGGATGTCCTGGCCCGCCAGGCCCAGGAAATCGACACTCGCTATCACCCGTCAGCGGCGCTGCGCCGCCAGCTGAACAAGGTCTTTCCGACGCACTGGTCGTTCCTGCTGGGCGAGATCGCGCTGTACAGCTTCGTCATCCTGCTGATCACCGGGGTGTATCTGACGCTGTTCTTCGATCCGTCCATGACCGAGGTCACCTACAACGGTGTCTATCAGCCGCTACGCGGAGTCGAGATGTCGCGCGCCTACGAGACGGCCCTGGATATTTCCTTCGAAGTCCGTGGCGGCTTATTCGTCCGCCAGATCCACCACTGGGCTGCGTTGATGTTCGCAGCGGCGATCATGGTGCACCTAGCACGCATCTTTTTTACCGGGGCGTTTCGGCGCCCGCGCGAGGCCAACTGGGTTATTGGTTCGCTGCTGCTGATCTTGGCGATGTTCGAAGGCTATTTCGGCTACTCGCTGCCTGACGACCTGCTGTCCGGTATCGGCCTGCGCGCCGCGCTCTCATCGATCACGCTGGGCATGCCGGTGATCGGAACCTGGTTGCACTGGGCTCTGTTCGGGGGCGATTTCCCGGGCACGATCCTGATCCCCCGGCTCTACGCGTTGCATATTCTGCTGCTTCCCGGGATCATCCTGGCGCTGATCGGGATGCATCTGGCATTGGTGTGGTTCCAGAAGCACACGCAGTTCCCCGGTCCGGGACGGACCGAGCACAACGTCGTCGGCGTGCGGGTCATGCCGGTATTCGCGTTCAAGTCCGGCGCCTATTTCGCGAGCATCGTCGGCGTGCTCGCCTTGATGGGTGGGCTACTGCAAATCAACCCGATCTGGAATCTCGGCCCCTACAAGCCATCGCAGGTCTCGGCCGGCTCACAGCCTGACTTCTACATGATGTGGACCGAGGGTCTGGCACGTATTTGGCCTCCGTGGGAGTTCTACTTCTGGCATCACACAATCCCCGCCGTGGTTTGGGTCGCGATAATCATGACCCTCGTCTTCGTCCTGCTGATCGTCTACCCATTCCTGGAGAAACGATTCACTGGCGACTACGCCCACCACAACCTGCTGCAGCGTCCGCGGGACGCACCGGTGCGCACTGCCATCGGCGCCATGGCAATCAGCTTCTACATGGTGCTCACCTTGGCGGCGATGAACGACATCATCGCACTGAACTTCCATATCTCGCTGAACGCGACGACCTGGATCGCGCGGATAAGCATGGTGATTCTTCCGCCACTGGTCTACTTCGTCACCTATCGATGGTGTATCGGGCTGCAACGCAGCGACCGGTCAGTTCTCGAGCACGGCATTGAGACCGGCATCATCAAGCGGCTGCCGCACGGCGCCTATGTCGAGTTGCATCAACCGCTGGGGCCGGTCGACGAACACGGCCACCCCATTCCGCTGGAGTACCAGGGCACTCCCCTGCCCAAGCGGATGAACAAGCTGGGCTCGGCAGGCTCGCCGGGAAGCGGCAGCTTCCTGTTCGCCGATCCGGAATCAGAGGATGCCGCGCTACGCGAGTCCGGGCATGCCGCCGAACAACGTGCCTTGACGGCATTGCGCGAGCATCAGGAAAGCGTCTCGAACTCATCAGACGGGGAGCACTAGCCTCAGCGACGCTGCCAATCCTGGCGGCTGCTGCGCCCTGCGGCGGATCTCGTTGCAGGGCCAACGCTGCTCGCGTTGGCCGATGAGCACCGAAATTCCGGCGTCAGAGCGCGTTTAGAGCTGGGCAACCACCCGGCGCAGCTGACGAACGTAGAGCCATTCGATCACCGGCATTCCCGCGGTAATCGCACCGGCTAGACCGTAGCTGACCCAAGATGCTCCTTCGTGGCGGACAGCCATCAGATAGGTCGCCGTCGCAACCGCAATCAATGCCATCCCTATAGCGCCTGCCAGCGCCAACGTTCCCCGCAGCCAAATCCTGTCCACCGCCTGGCCGAACCACTCGGCTCCCCCGCCAACAGCCTCGGCTGGCTCAGCACGCTTCGACTGCCCCAGACTGCGCGCCGCAGAGCGCTCCGTAACCGGCCAGGAGCGCCCTGAACCTAGCGACGCCGTACCCTGCGGCGGATGTCGTTGCAGGGCCAACGCTGCTCGCGTTCGCCGAGGAGCACCGAAATTCCGGCGTCAGAGCGCGTTTAGAGCTGGGCAACCACTCGGCGCAGCTGACGAACGTAGAGCCATTCGATCACCGGCATTCCCGCGGTAATCGCACCGGCTAGACCGTAGCTGACCCAAGATGCTCCTTCGTGGCGGACAGCCATCAGATAGGTCGCCGTCGCAACCGCAATCAATGCCATCCCTATAGCGCCTGCCAGCGCCAACGTTCCCCGCAGCCAAATCCTGTCCACCGCCTGGCCGAACCACTCGGCTCCCCCGCCAACAGCCTCGGCTGGCTCAGCACGCTTCGACTGCCCCAGACTGCGCGCCGCAGAGCGCTCCGCAACGGGATGAGACGCGCTCCTGACGCGCACCGACCACGGCGGCGGTTCCGCGTGAGCCACCCGCCGAGTCCGCAGCAGTACCGGGATAGCAACAGCGATAACCAGCGCGGAAATGACAATAACGGCGTACAACACCCAAGTGGTGTGCGGACTGTCTGCCATCTTGTGGAAACCGCGACCCAGGTCGACCAAGGCAACTGCAGCGGCCACGCTGACGCCTACCAGCACCAGCCAGACTGCGGCGCACGCCCCGACCATGATGCGGTCAACGACGTCCGCTGAGATGGTGTCCGGCCCACGCCGGTATGCCGAAGACCTGCCAACCATCAACACCTCGTCTGCGCTGCGTCGTTGGAATTGGATGAGAGCACCGTTCCGTCGCTGGTGGTGATCGAGCAGTTGAGTTTGCTGACTCGGAAGAGACTGTGTGCCTCGACCGAGCCCACGTCAGAGTGCGAGATCGGTGTGACGGTTATCGACCAGGGGATATAGACGTTGTGCTGCGTCCGTCTGCGACCGGAGGCATCGACATAAGTCACAGAAATGATGTCGCCCGGCGCTTTCGTGCCGGTCACCGCGTAGGTGACTTGTCGCGGACCGGCCAGCGTTGTTGTTGGGGGGGGAGGCGGGGGGGCTGCCGTGCCGGTTTCTGGCGGCGGCGTTGTGGTCTCCGGCGGAGGTGGAGGCGGAGGTGGAGGTGGAGGCGTCACAGTCACGGTCTCCGTTTCCGTCTCTGTCGGGATCTCGGTGGTGGGTGGTGGCGGCGGCGGGGGTGGTGGCGGCGGCGGCTTGGTTGTCGTGATCTCGTCCTGCACAGGCGGTACCGACACAGTGGTGCTGGGAGTGGCGAGTTTATGGACACCGGTGCGTGTCACGAGCAACGACACCGATACCACTAAGGCAATGGCGGCAATGATCGCAGCGACGCCAAGCACCCACGGCCAGCGCGGCGCGGCCGGCTCGTCATCTGGATCGGACAGCTCGTCATAACTGTCGTAGTCGTAAAGGCCGAGATCAGCAGGTACGTAAGGGCCGCCGGTGAACTGCTCGTGTTCCGGCGCTGAGTACGCTCGCGAATATTCGTCGAGTTCGGTGGTTATGTCGCTCGGCCCACCTTCGTGGCCACCGCTGCGAGGTTCGATTAGTTCGCCAGGCTCGATCCCCACGTCCAGCTTGTTTCCATTGTCGCCGCCGGTTTGCCACTCGGGTACCAGCTCGCCGCTGGATGCACCGGCGGGTTCAGGTTCTTCAGGTTCCCATCCCGGGGGATTCGGCCCGCTCATGTTTGCCTACCCTGTCCAACTGCATCTCCATAACGCGGGGCTTCGCATCTATACCGTCGCGCCCACGCCCGGTGGATTCTCATGGTGCCTCGGTTACCCTACCCAACCGGCCGTAGCGCAGAAGTCTCGACGAACTGACCCCCGAGCAACTGTTGCTCTGATTGTGACCTTTCCGGCACCGATCAATGTTTCTCGGGACCGACGTAGTACTCGAAGACCAAACCGGCCGCCGATGCGAGGACTAAAACCACGCCGGCGAAGATCAACCAGGAAAGCCACAATGCGATACCGACCGCAGCCACCGAAGCCGACAAAGCGACCATGATCGGCCACCAACTGTGCGGGCTGTAGAAGCCCAATTCTCCTGCCCCGTCGCTGATCTCAGCGCCTTCGTAATCCTCCGGCCGGGTGTCGAGCCGGCGAGCCACGAACCGGAAGAAGGTGGCCACGATGAACGCCATCCCGCCCGTCAAAGCGAGCGCAGTAGTGCCGGCCCACTCGACACCACCGGTGGCGAACACCGAAGTCAGCACGCCGTATAGCACTGCCGTCAGAAGAAAGAACGCGGCGACGAACTCGAACAGCCTGGCTTCGATATGCATTGGATGTCCTAACTTACTGCCTCGGGGCCAATTCACCGCGGCGGGTGTCGAACGGGTGGGTGGTCACCGCGCGAGGTGGCTGGTCGATCGCCTGCAGAGCCTCGGCGTTGGTCTTTCCGTCGACGCGTTGTTGCAGATAGGCGTGGAAGTCGTTGGCAGTTACCACCCGAACCTCGAAATTCATCATGGAATGGTAAGTCCCACACATCTCGGCGCAGTGGCCTACGAAAGCCCCCGTCTTGGTGATCTCTTCAATCTGGAAGACGTTGACAGAGTTGTTTGCTTTCGGATTGGGCATCACGTCACGCTTGAACAAGAACTCTGGCACCCAGAAGGCATGTATCACATCAGCAGACGCCATTTGAAATTCGATCCGCTTGCCCACCGGGAGCACGAGGACCGGAATTTCAGAGCTGGTTCCCAAAGTCTCGACTTTGTCGTAGTTCAAGTAGGTTCGGTCCTCGGTGTTCAGCCCTCGAACCGGCCCGACACGCTCCTCGCCGTGCTCGTCGGTGCCCTCTGGCTTGGACGCCATTGCCCGCTTGCGCGCCGGGTCGGCACCGTCGTAGGTCAAGGTGCCGTCTTTGAAATTGACGCTCTGGTAACCGAACTTCCAGTTCCACTGGAAAGCAGTGATGTCAATGACCACCTCCGGATCGTCGGCGATCTTCAGCATCTTCTCCTGCACCACCACGGTGAAATAGAACAGCACCGAAATGATCAGGAACGGAGTGAGAGTGAGCACCAGCTCAAGCGGCATGTTGTAGCCGAACTGACGCGGAAGGTCGGTGTCGGTTTTTTTCTTCCGGTGGAACGTCGCCGACCAGAAGATCAGACCCCACACGATGGCGCCCACGACCAGGGACGCGATCACCGAACCGATCCACAACTCCCGGTTGAAGTGAGCTTCCGGAGTAATACCTTCCGGCCATCCCATACCCAGTGCTTCAGACCAGCTGCAGCCGCTCAGAGTAACGGCCAGCGTGGCGAACGTCCCGGCCAATGCCACCAGCCGAAGGCGACGAGCGGAACCTCGCCGTTGGCCTTCGGAACGATGCTGAGATCTGCACTGCGACAAGCATTGCGAACGACCTGGCTCGCGAAGTGTCACGTTGGCGCCTCCTATATCACAAGCTGGACCGGCTGGCGAAGCGCCGCCTGCGGCGGAACCCGTCGGCTAACTCGGATGTCGAATACTACGCAGCGTAGACCACGCGGTCTGACCGGGCGACTGCCTGGTCATCTCGAACGCCGCGCGCGACATCTACAGGGGCATATCCAAGGCCGCCACAGTGCGGCATACTGGGGCGCCGTGTGTGGACTGCTGGCGTTCGTTTCGGCCCCAACCGCGGCCGCCTCCCCCGACGCCGCTGCAGTTCCAGCCGCCCACGCCGACATCTCAATCGCCCGCGCAGCACATTTGATGCGCCACCGGGGGCCTGACGAACCGGGCACCTGGACCGATCCACACGCCGACGGCACCGTTGTTTTCGGGTTCAACAGGCTGTCCATCATCGACATTGCGCATTCGCATCAGCCCTTACGGTGGGGGCCACCGGAAACACCCGGTCGTTACGTGCTGGTGTTCAACGGGGAGATCTACAACTACCTGGAACTACGCGACGCCCTAGCCAACCGACACGGCGCCACTTTTTCCACAGAAGGCGACGGTGAAGCGATCGCCGCTGGTTACCACTACTGGGGCGCGGACGTCCTGAATCGACTGCGCGGCATGTTCGCGTTCGCCCTCTGGGATACCGTCACCCGTGAGCTGTTCTGCGCCCGCGACCCATTCGGGATCAAGCCGCTGTTTATCGCCACCGGCGACGGCGGTACCGCAGTGGCCAGCGAAAAGAAATGCCTGCTTGACTTGGTCGAGTTGGTGAAATTCGACCCCGCTATCGATCACCGGGCACTACAGCACTACACGGTTCTGCAATACGTGCCCGAGCCAGAGACGCTGCAGCGCGGAGTGCGCCGGCTCGCATCAGGCTGCTACGCCAGAATCCGCCCCAGCCAGCTTGCCCCGGAGGTCACCCGCTACTTCGCGCCCCGATTCGCGGCCACGCCGATCACCCGCGGCACCGAACAGGCTCGCTACGACGAGATAACTTCGGCGCTGGAGGACTCGGTGGCCAAGCACATGCGCGCCGACGTCACCGTGGGCGCGTTCCTGTCCGGGGGGATCGACTCTACGGCGATCGCCGCGCTTGCCATCCGACACAACCCGCGGCTGATCACATTCACCACCGGTTTCGAGCGCGAAGGCTTCTCCGAGATTGACGTCGCGGTTGCCTCCGCCGAGGCCATCGGCGCGCGCCACATCGCGAAGGTGGTCAGCGCGGAGGAGTTCGTCGCGGCCTTGCCTGAGATCGTCTGGTATCTCGACGAGCCAGTCGCAGACCCCGCGCTGGTACCGCTATTCTTCGTGGCTCGCGAGGCCCGCAAACACGTCAAAGTGGTGTTATCGGGTGAGGGCGCCGACGAGCTGTTCGGCGGCTACACGATCTATCGTGAGCCGCTGTCGTTGCGGCCGTTCGACTACCTACCCCAACCCGTGCGGCGGTCGATGGGAAAGGTGTCCAAACCGCTGCCAGAAGGCATACGGGGCAAGAGTCTGCTGCACCGTGGGTCGTTGACCCTCGAAGAGCGCTACTACGGCAATGCACGCAGTTTCTCTGACGCACAACTGCGCGCGGTACTGCCCGGATTCCGGCCCGACTGGAACCACACCGACGTGACGGCGCCCATCTACGCCGAGTCCGCGGGCTGGGATCCAGTCGCCCGCATGCAACACGTCGACCTGCTCACCTGGCTGCGTGGCGACATTCTGGTCAAGGCCGACAAGATAACCATGGCCAATTCCCTGGAACTACGGGTGCCGTTCCTAGATCCCGAGGTGTTCGCCGTGGCCTCGCGATTGCCGCTAAAGGCAAAGATCACCCGAACCACCACCAAGTACGCGTTGCGACGGGCGCTGGAACCCGTCGTTCCAGCGCATGTGTTGCATCGGCCGAAACTCGGATTCCCGGTCCCCATCCGGCATTGGCTGCGCGCCGGGGAACTTCTGGAATGGGCTCACGCGATGGTCGACTCATCGCAAACCAATCACCTCATCGACAGTGCTGCGGTGCGCGAGATGCTCGACGAGCACCGACGCGGCACCAACGATCACAGCCGCCGATTGTGGACGATACTGATTTTCATGCTGTGGCATGCGATATTCGTCGAGCACAGTGTGGCGCCGCAAATCCGCGAGCCGCAGTACCCGGTGCGCCTTTGATTGATCGACAACCCTACGGAAAGTCCCCCGAGAACCGCGCGACTCTCGGGGGACTTCACTCCTACTGGCTGGATTAGGTGAGCACCGCCATAATCTCCGCGGCAGCATCCTCGCCGTAGGCTCCGGCCAAACGAGTCGCGGCGACCCCGCGATCCCAATCCCACTCCTGGGTCCCCGTGGACTCCAGCACCAGTACCGCGACGAGCGAGCCCAGTTGAGCCGAACGCTCCAGGCTCAAACCGGCGCTGCGCGCAGTGAGGAAGCCGGATCGGAACGCATCACCGACACCAGTCGGATCCGTCTGGCTGTTCTCCGGGACCACATCCACGTGGACCGTGGTCCCGTCGGGTTCCACTAAGTCCACCCCCTTGGCGCCCAGCGTGGTCACCCGCAACCCGATCTGCGCCATCACATCGGCCTCCGACCAGCCGGTCTTAGACAGCAGCAGTTCCCATTCGTAATCGTTGGTGAACAAGATCGCGGCGCCGTCGGTGAGCTTGCGGATCTCATCACCCGAGAGCCGCGCCAGCTGCTGCGACGGGTCAGCAGCGAAAGCCAATCCGAGCTTGCGGCACTCTTCGGTGTGCACAAGCATGGCGGCTGGATCATTAGCACCGACGATCACCAACTCTGGCGTGCCGACGGACGACACCACGTCGGCGAGTGAGATATCGCGTGCCTCCGACATGGCCCCTGGATAGAACGACGCGATTTGGGCCATATCCACGTCGGTGGTGCACACGAAACGCGCGGTGTGCGCTGTCTTCGAGATCTGAACGTGGTCGCAGTTGACACCGTGGGTCTTCAACCAATCGCGATAATCGGCGAAGTCGGCGCCTGCCGCGCCGACCAGGGCGACGTCACCGCCGAGCACACCGATGGCGTACGCCATGTTGCCCGCGACGCCACCGCGGTGTACTACCAGATCATCGACCAGGAAACTGAGTGACACCTTGTGCAGGTGATCAGCCAGCAGCTGCTCGGAGAATTTTCCCGGAAACCGCATCAGATGGTCGGTCGCAATCGAACCCGTTACCGCAATCGTCACTAAATCTCCACCCTTCGTTTGTGAGGTCATCTAACCTCTCATGACCATCGGCTGTGCGACTAACGTTGTCGCATCCACGGGCGCCGGCAGCTCTTACGCTAGCCTGCCTAGAGAACTCATCTGGTTGCCCAACTCCTTGCTGGGTGGCAACCATCCGTAGCCCAGCTCACCACCGTAGGAGAACGACGATGGCCGGTCCGCACCCGCCGAACCCTGCCGTCGGCGCCGACGGACCTCAGGAAGTGCGACCTTACCCCGTGTCAGGCCCCTACCAGCCTCGGGCCCTTGACTTCCCCAACGAGTGTAGTCCCATGGCCCCGCCCTTAACCGCCACACCGGTAGGCGACGCTGTGCCCCCGTCCGTCAACCCTCCGGGGCCACTGCCGCCGCCAGTACCGTACCCGAAACGGGGAGCTAAACGGCTGGTCATCGGCGTTCTGCTGGCTGTCGCCCTGGTGGCCGTGCTGGCCACGGTTATCGTGTTCGGGATTCGCACCAATGAGAGCAACAGCGCAGGCACGTTTTCGCAGGGCTCCACCAAGACTGCAATTCAGGGATACCTGAACGCACTCGTGAACCGCGACCTCGACGTCATCGTCCGCAACGCGCTGTGCGGCATCTACGACGGCGTCCGCGACAAGCGCTCCGACGAAGCGCTAGCCAAACTCAGCAGCGACGCCTTCCGCAAGCAGTTCTCGAAAGCCGACGTGACCTCGATCGACAAGATCGTGTACTGGTCGCCCTACCAGGCGCAAGTGCTGTTCACCATGGAAGTGACGCCGGCGACCGGCGGCCCGCCGCGAGGCCACGTGCAAGGCGTTGCACAGTTGCTCCTACAGCGCGGCCAGCTGTTGGTCTGCTCGTACGTACTGCGCACCGCAGGGACGTACTAGCTGGGCCAACCCGGCCGCGACTCAGCAGACCTCGGCCAGTTGAAGGTCAGTTGAACGAATCCCCGCACGCGCATGAGCCGGCGGCGTTGGGATTGTCGATAGTGAAACCCTGCTTCTCGATCGTGTCCACGAAATCGATCGACGCACCGTCCACATAAGGCGCACTCATCCGGTCCACGGTGAGGGTTACACCACCAAACTCGGCGGTCAGGTCACCGTCCAGGGTCCGATCGTCGAAGAAGAGGTTATAACGCAGCCCAGCGCATCCGCCCGGCTGAACTGCAATTCGCAGCGCCAGATCATCCCGCCCCTCCTGATCGAGCAGCGATTTCGCCTTCGCGGCAGCGGCCTCGGTGAGGATGACGCCGTGCGTCTTGGTAATCGACTCGTTCTGCACCGTCATTAGTTCTCCTACATGGCTCGATCGTCGGGGTCCGAACCAGCGGAATCCAACTCAATAGACACCAGTCTGCGATCTGCTTCGGGATTACCCACTGCCTCAACGGTACCTTGCGGCGCCGCTATTCCCGAGTCGATCCGCCACCTGAGACGCAAGACCCATCAGCTGATTGGCGGCGTCGGCCAAAGCCAGCCGCACCGAACCCGCGTATTCGGCTATAGACAGAGCCCCCATTATGCCCGCTCCGCGAGTCGCGGACTTGTCCAAGCACACCTGGCCCGCTAGCACTATCACCGGAATCCCCAGCGGACGGGCCGCATCCGCGATCGCGCCTACCACTTTTCCATGCAAGGACTGCTCGTCGAGACGGCCCTCACCGGTGACGATCATGTCTGCGTCGGCGATGTCTTCAGCCAACTGAGTATGCTCCGCGATGATTGCCGCACCCGATTCGCAGCGGCCGCCGAGCGCGAGCAATCCCGCCCCGATTCCGCCAGCGGCGCCCGAACCCGGTTCAGCGCTTACTGCGCGTCCCGCCGCCGCGTCCAGCTCGCCGGCCCACGTCTCGAGGCGGCCTTCCAGCACCGCGACTGTGGCGGCGTCAGCGCCTTTCTGCGGCGCGAAAACCCGCGCCGCGCCCCACGGCCCCAGCAACGGGTACTCGGCGTCCGACGCCGCAATCAGCTCAACTCCGGCCAACTGCTCGCGACCGGCATCCAGGCCACCCAACTCGGCGATCAGTCCCTGCCCACCGTCGGTGCACGCACTGCCTCCCAGCCCGACCACGATCCGCGCCGCTCCGGCACGCAACGCATCCGCGATGAGCTGACCGACTCCCCTGCTGTGAGCCGACAGCGCGGTCTCCGGTGACGGCGGACCACCGATCAAACCCAGCCCACACGCCTGTGCACATTCCAGGTAGGCCGTTTCCGAGCTGCGATCGAAGACCCACTCCGCGTCCACAGCGGTGTCGAGCGGTCCTGCCACGCGCAATCGTCGCAACTGCCCTAGCCGGCCGCGTAGCACCTCGACGAAGCCGGGACCGCCATCGGATTGCGGGGCGACAATAAACCGGTCGTCCGGACGTGACCTGGTCCAACCGGTCGCGATGGCGGCAGCGGCATCCACCGCAGACAAACTGTCTCCGTAGCAATCTGGGGCCACCAGCACCCGCATCTCGGGCAGCTGGAGCCGACCGGGCCCCAACACACCAACAGCATCCAAGTCCTGCGAGCCGTTCATCACTGGCCAGACTAGGGCCCCACAGCCGGCGCGCGCCTGGCTATGCGAATTCCGGTGCCGGCAATCCGCAAAGTAACCTGGCGACCGTGAAGTTGTTGGGCCGCAAGAAGGGCGACACGAAAGGCTCCGACGGGGAATCCGACACGACGGACCCGCCCGGAGGGACCGCCAATTCTGGTGGTGCATCGACGTCAGACACACCTGGCGGGTCGCGTACGACGAGCCCGAAGGGCCGACCCACACCCAAGCGAAGCGATGCCGTCCGGCGCCACACGAAAAAAAAGGGCCCGGTAGCACCGGCACCCATGACGGCCGCCCAAGCGCGGGCCCGGCGGAAGACTCTCGCCGGACCCAAACGCAACCGAGAAGAACGTAGATCCGACAAAGCCGAGCGCCGAGCCCGCATGGCGAATCGCCGGGAGCGCATGATGGCGGGCGAAGAGGCCTACCTGCTACCTCGCGATCAGGGCCCAGTACGACGCTACGTCCGCGATGTGGTGGACTCCCGACGCAACGTGCTCGGCCTGTTCATGCCGTCAGCACTGACTCTGCTCTTCGTCATGTTCGCTGTCCCCCAAGTGCAGCTCTACATGTCTCCGGCGATGCTGTTGCTGATGGCGCTGATGACCATAGACGGACTCGTATTGGGCCGAAAGGTTGCCCGGCTGGTCGACGCGAAGTTCCCAAATAACACCGAAAGCCGTTGGAAATTGGGCTTTTATGCGGCCGGACGGGCTTCCCAAATGCGTCGTATGCGGGCTCCCCGCCCCAGGGTCGAGCGTGGCAGCGATGTCGACTAATCGTCACCGGAAAGTCGTCTGACCCCAATGTGGACCAACACGTCCGGCGATACGAGGTCGGCTGAATCCGGCCGGGCCGCAGAACTCATCACGCGGGCCCAGCAGGCCAGCCATGGGGCAACCGCCGGAGAGACGTTACCGATCAAATCGTCGGAAACATGATCGGGTTCGCGCCCGTGGTGCCGCCCGATGCACGCGCCGAAGCAGCCGCCCGCGCGCATCAGGACGCCCTGACCAAACCCCGCGGCGCGCTAGGCCGTCTTGAAGATCTGTCGGTGTGGGTCGCGTCCTGCCAGGGGCACTGCCCGCCGCGGCAGTTTCAGCGCGCCAGAGTAGTCGTATTCGCCGGTGATCACGGTGTCACCCGGTCCGGCGTCTCGGCCTACCCGCCGGAGGTGACCGCTCAGATGGTCGCCAACATCGACTCCGGCGGGGCGGCGATCAACGCGCTGGCCGACGTGGCTGGGGCGACGCTGCGGATCGCAGACCTTGCGGTAGATGCAGATGCGGTTTCGGAAAAGATCGCTCTGCACAAGGTGCGGCGCGGCAGCGGCAATATCGCCACAGAGGACGCGTTGACCGAGGCCGAAACCGAGGCCGCCATCGCGGCTGGCCAACAGATCGCCGACGAAGAGGTCGACGCCGGCGCTGACCTGCTCATCGTCGGTGACATGGGGATAGGAAATACCACAGCGGCGTCGGTGCTGGTAGCGGCGCTGGCGAACGTCGAGCCGGTCGCGGCGGTCGGATTCGGCACCGGTATCGACGACGCCGGCTGGGCCCGCAAGACAGCTGCGGTGCGCGACGCCCTGTTTCGGGCACGGTCTGTGTTGCCTGACCCGGTCGGTTTGCTGCGCTGCGGGGGCGGCGCGGATCTGGCAGCGATGGCAGGTTTCTGCGCGCAGTCCGCCGTCCGGCGTACCCCCCTTCTGCTCGACGGCATGGTGGCCACCTCAGCAGCATTGGTCGCCGAGCGCCTAGCCCCCGGCGCTCGGCGGTGGTGGCAGGCCGGCCACCGGTCCACCGAGCCAGGCCATCCGCCGGCGCTTGCGGCTCTACAGTTGGACCCGATCCTGGATCTGGGTATGCGACTGGGTGAGGGTACTGGCGCGACGGTCGCATTGTCGGTGCTGCGCTGCGCCGTGGCGGCGTTGTCATCGATGGCAACGTTCGCAGAGGCCGGTGTCGTTGGAATAGCCGGGGCACCTGGCGTAACCGGTCAGGCGGGTCCCCGCACTGACCCCATAGATCCAACCTAATGCGCTCGCTGGCGGCAGCTTTCGCGTTCGGAACGGTCATACCCGTCCCAGCCTCGTGGGCCGCCACCTTAGGCCGCGGCGCCATAACAGCGCTGCCGTTGGTCGGCGCTGCGCTGGGCGGCCTAGCCGCGGCCGTGACCTACGGGAGCGCTCTGGTATTCGGCCCGTCCAGCCCACTGTCCGGGATGCTCGCGGTAGCCGTGCTGTTGCTGGCAACCCGCGGTCTGCACATCGACGCCGTCGCCGATACCGCAGACGGGCTGGGCTGCTACGGGCCACCGCAGCGGGCACTTGCGGTAATGCGAGACGGGTCAACCGGCCCGTTCGGAGTGGCTGCCGTCGCCTTGGTCATCACGTTGCAGGGGTATGCCTTCACCGCGCTGGGCGCACTCGGGCGCCTCGGCGTTCCCGGGATCCTCGTTGCGGTCGTTGCCGGCCGGGTAACCGCGGTACTGGCTTGCCGCCGATCAATACCCACGGCGGAGGGCAGCACTTTAGGGGCGAAAGTTGCGGGTACTCAGCCAGCACCGGTCGCGGCGGCCTGGCTGGTCGTCCTGCTGGTCATTTCGGTGCCAGCAGGATCGCAACCGTGGCAAGGACCGGTTGCCATACTGCTAGCAGTATCGTGCGGCGCGATCCTGGTCGCACACTGCGTGCGCCGCTTCGGTGGCATCACCGGTGATGTACTCGGCGCCGCTATCGAACTGACCACGACGGTGACCGCTGTGGCGCTTGCGGGGTTGGTCCAGGTCTAGCTCCGGCGCCCACTACGATTGCCGAATCATTGCCCCGCAACCAGGTCATGACGTGCTAGCCCAGCCGAGCCATCCAACCGTGTGTGTCGGCGAAAGTACCTCGTTGAATTCCGGTCAGCGTGTCGCGCAGGGCCATCGTCACTTCACCCGGCTGGCCATCGGCGATGGTGAACTCGCGGTCGCTGCATTTCACCCGCGAGATCGGGGTGATGACGGCCGCGGTGCCGCAGGCGAACACCTCGGTAATCTCGCCAGCAGCAGCCTTCTTCTGCCACTCAGCGATATCGACCTTGCGTTCCTCAACACCGAATCCTGCGTCAACGGCCAATTGCAGCAACGAATCCCGCGTTATGCCGGGCAGCAGCGAACCGGATAGCTCCGGGGTGACGAGGCGGGTCAGACCGCCGCCGCCGAACACGAAGAAGATATTCATCCCCCCCATTTCTTCGACGTAGCGGCGTTCGATCGCGTCCAACCACACCACCTGCTCGCAACCGTTGTCGGCAGCTTCGGCCTGAGCCAGTAGCGAGGCGGCGTAGTTGCCACCGAACTTCGCCGCGCCTGTGCCCCCCGGGCTAGCCCGCACATACTCTGTCGACACCCAGACACTGACCGGGTCGATGCCGCCCTTGAAGTACGCACCGGCGGGCGACGCGATCAGTAGGTAGCGGTATTGCTTGGCGGGCCGCACTCCCAAACCTGGCTCAGTGGCGAAGATGAACGGCCGCAGATACAGGGCTTCTTCCCCCCCAGCCGCCGGTACCCAGGCGTTATCGACAGCGATCAGCTGGCGCAGGGATTCGATGAACAGCTCGTCGGGCAATTCGGGGATCGCCAGCCGACGGGCTGACGACCTCAGCCGCGCAGCATTGGCCGCGGCACGAAACGACACAATCGACCCATCCGCCCAACGGTAGCCCTTGAGTCCCTCGAAAACTTCTTGCGCATAGTGCAGCACGATCGCCGAAGGATCCAGCTCAATTGGCCCGTACGGGATGACCCGCGCGTCGTGCCAACCCCGGCCTTCGGTGTACTCGATCGACACCATGTGATCGGTGTGGTATTTGCCGAAGCCAGGGTCACCCAGAATCGATTCCCGTTCGGCCGCGGTCGCCGGCTGTGTCGCATGCGAAACCGTGAACGCTAGGGAGCCGCTGGTCATGTGGCCGATTGTATATCCAAGTGCAAGCGGGTTTTTGCCGTCGCGTTCGCTGCGAAAGGCACTGCTAGCGAGTTTTTACCTCGACGAACGGCGGTCGCACCACTTCACATTCCACCGCGCGGCCGCGGACGTCGACGAGGATTTGCTGGCCGTCCTCGATGCCGGCGTCGCGGTCGATCAGCGCCAGCGCGATACCAGCCTGCAAGGTCGGAGAAAATGTTCCCGACGTGGTGATCCCGACCTGAGCATCCTGGGTCTGTCCACCCAGCACCGTCAACCCGGGGCGCAGCACACCGCGGCCGACGACACGCAACCCTCGTAGCAGACGTCGCGGCCCCGCTGCCTTCTCGGCCAGCAAAGCGTCACGGCCGAAAAAGGCGTCCTTCTTCCAGCCGATGGCCCAGCCGCATCGCGCCTGCAGCGGCGAGATGTCGAGCGAAAGTTCATGCCCATGCAGCGGATAACCCATCTCGGTGCGCAGGGTGTCGCGCGCGCCCAGGCCGGCAGCCTCGCCTCCGGCCTCCGATACCGCCGCTGCCAGCGCGTCGAACACAACGCCTGCGGACTCCCACGGCGGCAACAGTTCGTAGCCGTGCTCGCCGGTGTAGCCGGTGCGACACACTCGCACCGGCACCCCCGAGAAGGAGGCGTCGGCGTAGCCCATGTAATCCATGTCGGTTGGCAGCCCCAGGTTGCTGAGCACGTCGGTGGACCTGGGCCCCTGCACAGCCAGCACCGCATAGGACCGATGTTGGTTGGTGATCGTCAAGCCAGTCGGTGCCGCGGCCTGCAGCGCGGCGACCACCGCCGCGGTGTTTGCGGCGTTGGGCACCAGAAAGATCTCGTCGTCATCAACGTAGTAGACAATCAGATCGTCGATGACGCCGCCGGACTCGTTGCAGCACAACGTGTACTGCGCCTTACCCGGCCCGATACGGCCGAGATCGTTGGTCAGCGCCGAGTTGACGAACTGCGCAGCCCCCGGGCCACGGACCAACGCCTTCCCGAGATGACTCACATCGAACAAGCCGACCGAGTTCCGAGTCGAGTTATGTTCACTCACGGTTCCGGCATACGACACCGGCATCAGCCAGCCACCGAACTCGGCGAAACTGGCGCCCAGCGCGCGATGGCGGTCTTCCAACGGTCCCTGCAGCAGCTCTGGCTCAACACTCACGGCGTCACACCCTAATCCGCCCCGCTGCTGGCACACTTGGGCAGGTGTGCGATTCCTTGGACTTCGATGCCCTGGAAGCTGCTGGAATCGCCAACCCGCGCGACCGGGTGAACTTGCTGAAGTACCTGGAAGGGCTCGGCTTCACCGTCGACGAGATGGCCGACGCCGAACGTCGTGGCCGGCTGTTCGGCTTGGCCGGCGATGTCCTACAACGGTCGGGACCCCCGGCTTACACGGTGCAGTCCGCAGCCGAACAACTTGGGTTGACAGCCGAGGAGGTTGCACACGCCTGGGCATTGCTGGGCCTGACGGTCGCCGGTCCCGACGTTATTGCGCTGAGCCAGGCAGATGTCGACGGCCTGGCGACCTGGGTCGCCCTCAAAGGCCTGATCGGCGACGACGGCGCGTTCGGACTTTTGCGAGTTCTGGGCGCCGCGATGGCGCGACTTGCAGAAGCCGAGGCGACAATGATCCGCACGGCCTCGCCGAACATCGACATGACCTATACCAATGACGAGCTCGCCACCGCCCAGGCCTACCGCTCAGCCGCAGAGTTCGTGCCCCGCATGGGCGCCTTGCTGGACACCATTCACCGTCATCACATGATCAGCGCCCGAACATACTTCGAAGACGTCCTTCGTGACGCGACCGCCAGTGTGGTGTGCGGTATCGGTTTTGCGGATCTGTCCAGCTTCACCTCGTTGACCCAAGCGCTTACTCCGCCGCAGCTGTCGGAGGTTCTCAACGAGTTCGGCGCCACGGTTACAGACGTGGTGCATGCCGACGGCGGTCGAGTGGTGAAGTTCATCGGCGACGCCGTCATGTGGGTGAGCTCGACACCCGAGCGGCTTGCGAAAGCAGCGGCTGATCTCGTCGACCACCCACGAGCGCACGCGGCGGGAGTCCAGGTTCGCGCCGGCCTTGCCTACGGCACAGTCCTAGCCATCAATGGGGACTACTTCGGCAATCCGGTCAACCTCGCGGCGCGACTCGTGTCCGCCGCGCAGCCAGGGCAGATCCTGGCCTCATCAGAACTGCAAGCGAGATTGCCGGACTGGCCCGCCAGCACCCATGGCCCATTGACACTTAAAGGCTTTGACGCCCCGGTGACCGTCGTGGAACTGCGCCGCAGCCGCAATGCAAGCGACACTACTGAGTGAACCCCATTCGCAGGTGACTAGGGTGATTGCCCGTGACCACCGAATCGGGTTACCAATGCCCTTCTGTCAACGTTGCCACCACATTGCCCAAACGCAGCGTCGCTTCTTCAGTGCTGATCGTGCCGGTCGTCTCGACCACCGACGACGCACCGGGGGCGGCGGTCACCTGCGCAGAGAAGTTTCTGGCTGCTGATGCGATAGCAGAAATCGAAGCTGGCCTGCGCGCGCTGGACGCGACTGGCGCCAGTGAGCAGGTACACCGCTTGGCCGTGTCGTCGCTGCCGGTGACCAGTGTGCTGGCAGTCGGCTTAGGCAAACCGCGCGCCGAATGGCCCGCCGATACAATCCGCCGCGCCGCCGGTGTGGCAGCGCGTGCGCTTGGAGGCGGTTCGCAGGCGGCGATCACAACGCTGGCCGAGCTGCCAGGCGAAGGGATCTGCTCGGCTACCGTCGAGGGATTGATCCTGGGCAGCTACCGGTTCAACGACTTCCGCAGCGCCAAGACAGCTCCGAAGGACACGGGTCTACGCAAGATCACCGTGCTTTGCGCTGAAGATAAGGGGGCCAAAGGGGCCAAGAAGCAAACGACGTACGGCGCAGCAGTCGCCACCGCAGTAGCCACCGCGCGCGACTTCGTCAACACTCCGCCAAGCCACCTTTACCCAGCCGAGTTTGCCCGACGCGCCAAAGCCTTGGGTGTAGCTGCTGGTCTCGAAGTGGAGGTACTCGACGACAAGGTGCTGAAGAAGGCGGGCTACGGCGGCGTGATCGGTGTCGGGCAAGGCTCTTCGCGTCCGCCACGGCTGGTGCGGTTGATCCATCGAGGATCGCAGCTGGCCAAGGCCAAACAGGCCAAGCGGGCAAAAAAAGTTGCCCTGGTGGGCAAGGGCATCACCTTTGATACCGGCGGAATCTCAATCAAGCCCGCGGCGTCGATGCACCATATGACCTCGGATATGGGCGGTGCCGGGGCGGTGATCGCTACTGTCGCCTTGGCCGCTCAGCTGGAATTGCCTATCGATGTGATCGCCACGGTGCCGATGGCCGAGAACATGCCGTCGGCAACCGCGCAGCGACCGGGCGACGTGCTGACGCAGTACGGCGGAACAACCGTCGAAGTGCTCAACACCGACGCGGAGGGTCGGCTCATCCTGGCCGATGCCATTGTTCGGGCCTGTGAAGACGACCCGGACTACCTCATCGAAACATCCACGCTGACCGGTGCGCAGACCGTAGCGCTTGGCACCCGCATTCCGGGGGTTATGGGCAGCGAAGAGTTCCGCGACCGAGTGGCGTCGATTTCTCAGCGCGTCGGCGACAATGGTTGGCCAATGCCGCTGCCCGAGGATCTCAAGGACGAATTGAAGTCCACGGTGGCCGATCTGGCCAACGTCAGCGGGCAGCGCTTCGCCGGCATGCTGGTAGCTGGCGCGTTCCTGCGGGAATTCGTTGACGACTCGGTGCACTGGGTACACATAGACGTCGCCGGCCCGGCGTACAACACCGGCAGCCCATGGGGCTATACGCCCAAGGGCGGCACCGGCCTGCCCACGCGCACCATGATCGCAGTGCTTGCTGACATCGCTGAACACGGCTAGCGGCGGTAGTGGTTACGCTGGCCCCATCAACCGCGCGCCAAATTCGGCTAGACCACCCGCATGCGCGCGGTACTACGCAACGCCTGTGGCAGCGCCCGCGAAACCCCGTACAGCGCATATGCTTCGAACGCGACCGGCCGGATCGGCTTGCTCTTCTTCACCGCAGACACGATTGCGTCAGCAACCTTGTCCGGTCCGTAGCGGCGGAGTGCGAACATCTTCTCTAGCTGGCCGCGCCGCCCATCGACCTGATCGTTCTTACCGGCCGGTGCATCGAATCGGGTCGCTTGAATGATGTTGGTGTTGATTACGCCGGGGCAGATCGTGGTGAGGCCGACCCCGGCCGCGTCCAGTTCGGCTCGCAGACAATCGGAGAACATGTAGGTCGCTGCCTTGGATGTGCAGTAGGCGCTCAGCGACTGCAGCGGCGCATAAGCGGCCATCGACGACACGTTGACGACGTGTCCCCCAGTGCCACGCTCAACCATCTGCCGGGCAAAAGCCCGGCAGCCATTGACCACGCCGCCGAGATTGACGTCTAGCACTCGGTTGAACTGGTCAGCCGGGGTGTCGAGGAACCGCCCCGCCTGTCCGATGCCAGCGTTGTTGACCACGATGTCAGGGATTCCGCGCTCGGTGCTGAGCTGCTCCGCGAATAGCTCGACCGCCTCGGCGTCGGACACGTCGAGTACATAGGGGTATGCGGTGCCACCGCGGGCGGCTATTTGCGCAGCGGTGTCCTTGACGTTCACCTCGTCGATGTCGCTGACCACGACGTCGGCGCCCTCCGCGGCGAATGCCAGCGCGGTCGCCCGACCGATTCCGCTGCCGGCGCCGGTGACCGACACCAGCATGTCGCCGAAATATTTACGACGCCTGCCGACCTGCGCGCGCAGCATGGCGCGGCTCGGCGGTTTGCCTTCGACCAGGTCGGCAAAATCGTGCACCGCAGCAGCCATCACCTGGGGGTGCGACATGGGTGAAAAGTGGCCAGCTTTGATGTCACGTCGCCACAGCTGCGGAACCCAGCGCGCGGTCTCGTCATAGCCGTGCGGCCGCACGTACGGGTCATCGGTGTTGACGATGAGCTGCACCGGTACATCGACGATCCTGATGGCCTTGCGGCGTCTGGCAGCCAATGACCGAAAGTAGTTGGCGGGGTACGTCTTCACCGAATGGGCGGCATCGCGAGCCAGAGTATCCGAGTGGTGGATTTGGTCGATGGGGATGTTGTCCACCATGTTCCGCCGGACCACCGCCCTCGACAATGCGACGCGAAGCACCAGCGGTATCAACACCGGTATCGAAAACACGGCCATGTAGCTCAACCGCAGGGCTTGACTCAGCGCCCGCACAAAGGTTCGCGGGTACCAGGGTCGCTTCAGGCCGGCCAGCACGTAGGCGGCCAGATGATCTTGGCTGGGGCCAGACACCGAAGTGAACGACGCGACTCGGTCGCTGGCAGCGGGCCGGCCCAGGTACTCCCATACACCAACCGAACCCCAGTCGTGGGCGAGCACGTGTACCTGCTGACCGGGGCCGAGCTCATTGACGACGGCCCCGAAGTCGTCGGCGAACCGGGCCATGGAGTATGCCGCGACACGTTTGGGCACCGACGACAAGCCGACACCGCGGTTGTCGTAACGCACGATTCGGAATCGCTCGGCCAGCAACGGCACGACACCGTCCCACAGCCTGTGCGAGTCGGGAAAGCCGTGCACCAGTACTACGGTCGGCCCTTCGGGGTTACCTTCCTGGTAAACCGCGATGCGGACGCCATCTGCGCTGCCGACAAACCACTGAGTTGACTCTTGTGCTGCCGGCATCGGACCTCCGCCTACCTGCGACTTGCTGCGATTTCGGTCGGATCACCGTAGCAAGTGCACTCCGCCGTTCCGACGTCCCGCCGAGCCATGGCAAACGGTCCGACCCCGTCCGAAGCCTCGGCGCCCTGGATGTGTGCCGGCCGAAGGCCAGTGACAGGATAGGTTTCGACATCGGCTTAGGCTGCATACCCGGCGCGCGACTGTGTGGTAAGCCAGAAGTCGAGACCAGTCCCGACCGACGATCGATCGAGGAGTCAACACAGATGGCCTTCTCAGTCCAGATGCCGGCACTTGGTGAGAGCGTCACCGAGGGGACGGTCACCCGCTGGCTCAAGCAAGAAGGCGACGCGGTCGACATCGACGAGCCCCTTGTGGAAGTTTCGACCGACAAGGTCGACACTGAAATCCCGTCCCCGGCTGCAGGCGTGCTGATCAAGATCATCGCGTTGGAAGACGACACGGTGGAGGTCGGTGGCCAACTTGCACTAGTCGGCGAGCTAGCGGAAGGCACAGACGCGCCGCCCGAACCCGAGCCCTCGACTGAAGCCGCACCGGCTCCGCAACCGCAAAGCCGGCCGGAACCCGAAAGAACACCGACCCCGCCAGCCGCGGGGGAACACGCGACGCCGGTGCTGATGCCCGAGCTTGGTGAGTCAGTGACCGAAGGCACGGTGACTCGGTGGTTGAAAAAGATTGGGGATTCGGTTCAGGTTGACGATGCGCTGGTAGAGGTTTCCACCGACAAGGTCGACACTGAAATCCCGTCACCGGTGGCCGGCGTGCTGGCAAGCATCACCGCCGATGAGGACACCACCGTCCCGGTCGGAGGGGAACTGGGGCGTATCGGCGCAGCAGCCAACATCAGTGCCGCTCCCGCACCCGAACCGACACCCCCGGCTCCGGCCCCGGCAGCTCGTCAGCCCGCACCCGCACCCGCACCGAAAACCGAACCTGCCGCGGCGCAGCCGGCAGCCGCTAGCGGCGAAGGAGCCCCGTACGTGACACCGCTGGTGCGGAAACTGGCCACCGAACACAACGTCGACCTCGCCAAGATCACTGGCACAGGTGTCGGGGGTCGCATCCGCAAGCAAGACGTGCTGGCCGCAGCACAGCAGAAAAAACAAAGCGGCGAAGACGCCAAGGCAGCGCCGAACGCCCAAGCAGCGGTCGCGCCCAAGACAGCTACCGCAGCCCCCGCTGCATCGGCTGCGCTAGCGCACCTGCGGGGCACCACGCAGAAGGCCAGCCGGATCCGTCAGATCACCGCAAACAAGACCCGCGAATCCTTGCAGGCGACAGCGCAGCTCACCCAGACTCACGAGGTCGACATGACCACGATCGTGAGGCTGCGGGGCAAAGCCAAGGCCGAGTTCGCCGAGCGCGAGAGCGTGAACCTGACATTTCTTCCGTTCATCGCGCGGGCCGTGATCGACGCCCTCAAGATTCATCCCAATATCAACGCGAGCTACAACGACAACACCAAGGAGATCACCTACTACGACGCTGAACACCTCGGGTTCGCCGTAGACACCGACCAGGGACTGCTTTCCCCTGTCATCCACAATGCCGGCGACCTGTCGCTGGCAGGCCTGGCTCGGGCAATCGCCGATATTGCCGCCCGCGCGCGATCCGGCAATCTGAAGCCGGACGAATTGTCCGGCGGCACCTTCACCATCACCAACATCGGCAGCCAAGGCGCATTGTTCGACACACCCATACTGGTACCCCCCCAGGCCGCCATGCTCGGTACGGGAGCCATCGTCAAACGACCGCGAGTAGTCGCCGACGCGGGCGGCAACGAGTCGATCGGGGTGCGGTCGATTTGCTATCTCCCGCTAACCTACGACCATCGCCTGATCGACGGCGCCGACGCCGGACGTTTCCTCACCACAGTCAAGCATCGCCTCGAAGAAGGAGCGTTCGAGGCCGATTTAGGATTGTGAGAGCGTGACCAAAGCAGTAATCGCGATAGCGGGCTCGTCTGGCTTGATCGGCTCCGCGCTGACAGCGGCATTGCGCGCGGCCGCCCACCCGGTGCTCCGTATCGTGCGCCGCACACCGGCCAATTCCGAAGAACTGCACTGGAATCCCGAAAGCGGTGAGTTCGACTCGCACGCGCTCACCGATGTCGACGCTGTCGTGAACCTCTGTGGCGTCAGCATCGGCCAGCGCCGTTGGTCGGGGGCGTTTAAGCAGAGCCTGCGAGACAGCCGGATCACTCCCACCGAGGTCCTGTCCGCAGCCGTGGCCGAAGCGGGCGTCGGTACGCTGATCAATGCCAGTGCGGTGGGCTACTACGGGAACAGCAAGAACCGGGTGGTCGACGAGAAAGACGCAGCGGGCGACGGCTTCCTGGCTCAGCTGTGCGTGGACTGGGAAGCGGCCACGCAGCCGGCCAAACGCGCCGGAACCCGTGTGGTGTTGGCACGCACCGGGCTCGTGCTGGCTCCGACAGGCGGTGCGCTACGCCGGATGCGTCCGCTGTTCTTGGTGGGCCTGGGTGCGCGCCTGGGCAGCGGACGTCAGTACATGTCGTGGGTCAGCCTCGAGGATGAGGTTCGGGCGTTGCTGTTCGCCATCTCCGAAACCAGCTTGTCCGGCCCGGTGAACATCACCGGGCCGGCGCCGGTCACCAACGCCGAGTTCACCAGCGCATTCGGCCGCGCGGTCAACCGGCCAACCCCATTCGCACTGCCGAGCATTGCAGTTCGGGCTGCCCTCGGCGAGTTCGCCGACGAGGGCTTACTCGTGGGCCAGCGCGCGATCCCAGCCGCGCTGGAGCGTGCCGGCTTCAGATTTCACCACAACACAATTGGCGAAGCATTCGACTATGCCACCGCACGGCCCGATCAGTAGTAGACCTATTCGCACCGGCGCCGCATCGACGACCGCTAGCAGGCCTCTAGCCGAACCCGACGGGCAGATCGTTGGGGCACATGGCGCCCGCGACCCGCAGCGTTCGGCCAGCTCACGGGTAAACTGGCCGTCGTGACGGGTTCCATCCGGTCGAGCCCGGCCGCGGTCGATGTTAGACAGCTGGGAAGAATCGACTACCGTGCCGCCTGGCAGCTGCAGCGACGCCTAGCCGATGCCAGAGTCGCTGGCGGTCCCGACACATTGCTGCTGCTGGAACACCCCGCGGTCTATACAGCTGGACGGCGCACCCAACCAAACGAACGACCGACCGACCGCACCCCTGTGGTTGACACCGACCGGGGCGGCAAGATCACCTGGCACGGTCCCGGACAGTTGGTCGGCTACCCCATCATCGGACTGAGCGAACCTCTCGACGTCGTCAACTACGTTCGGCGGCTCGAAGAATCACTGATGAAAGTCTGCGGCGATGCTGGCCTGCGCACCTGTCGAGTCGACGGCAGATCGGGAGTGTGGGTGCCAGATAGCGCCGACCGACCGGCACGCAAAGTTGCCGCAATCGGCGTCCGGGTGGCACGAGCGACCACCCTGCACGGATTTGCGCTCAACTGCGATTGCGACCTGGACATGTTCGCCAGCATCGTGCCGTGCGGCATCACCGATGCCGGGGTCACGTCGTTGTCCGCCGAACTGGGACACACAGTTGCCGTCGACGAAATCCGGTCGGCGGTCGCCGATGCCGTCTGCGATGCCCTGGACGGCCTCCTGCCAGTCCGCGAGCATTCCCCTGGCCGCGTAGCATCAGCGATGTGACGGTCACACCCGAACCTGATGTCACCAACCCCGCTGCCCCGGCGGGGCGGCGCTTGCTGCGCCTAGAGGTGCGCAATGCGCAAACACCAATCGAGCGCAAGCCGCCGTGGATCAAAACCAGGGTTCGGATGGGACCCGAGTACACCCAGCTGAAGAGCCTGGTCCGGCGTGAGGGGCTGCATACGGTCTGCGAAGAGGCAGGTTGCCCTAATATCTTCGAGTGCTGGGAAGACCGAGAAGCTACATTTCTGATCGGCGGCGACCAGTGCACCCGACGCTGCGACTTCTGCCAAATTGACACCGGTAAGCCCGCGGCGCTGGATCCTGACGAACCACGGCGGGTCGCCGAAAGCGTGCAAACAATGGGACTGCGCTACGCCACCATCACCGGTGTCGCACGCGACGACCTTCCTGACGGTGGCGCCTGGCTCTACGCAGCAACGGTATCCGCCATCAAAAAACAGAACCCGCAGACCGGTGTCGAGGTGTTGATCCCCGACTTCAATGGCGAGCCCGGCCGACTCGCCACGGTCTTCGAATCCCGCCCGGAAGTGTTGGCGCACAATGTTGAAACCGTTCCCCGCATCTTCAAACGGATCCGCCCCGCTTTCGAGTACCAGCGCAGTCTGCGCGTACTCATCGCGGCGCGCGAATCCGGGTTGGTCACCAAGAGCAACCTCATCCTGGGCTTGGGCGAAACCCCCGACGAGATACACACCGCCCTAACAGACCTGAGAGTCGCTGGCTGCGACATCGTCACCGTCACCCAATACCTGCGCCCGTCACCTCGTCACCACCCCGTCGAGCGCTGGGTGCGTCCCGAGGAGTTCGTCGAGTACGCTCAATTCGCCCAAGAGCTGGGCTTCACTGGGGTCCTGGCCGGGCCGCTGGTGCGGTCGTCCTATCGAGCGCGCCGGCTCTACGAGCAAGCTTGTGTCTCTCGGACCTCGGCCTCGCTTTAGGCGGCGATTACGTATCCTGGTTGACTATGGCTAAACCCCGAAGCGCCGCCGAAAAAAAGGCTGCCAGGGCGCAAGCAAAGGCAGCTCGCAAGGCGGCCGGTCGCCAGCGCCGCACTCAGCTGTGGCAGGCGTTCAACATGCAGCGCAAAGAGGACAAGCGGCTGCTGCCGTACATGATCGGCGCTTTCGCGCTAATCGTGGGCGTGTCGGTAGCGGTCGGGCTCTGGGCCGGTGGGTTCACCATGATCACGATGATCCCGTTGGGCGTCCTGCTTGGCGCCTTGGTCGCCTTCATCATCTTCGGTCGCCGCGCACAGCGAGCGGTCTACCGCAAAGCCGAGGGCCAAACCGGCGCTGCCGCTTGGGCCCTGGAAAACCTGCGCGGCAAGTGGCGGGTGAGCCCAGGTGTCGCAGCCACCGGCCACTTCGATTCCGTACATCGGGTGATCGGCCGGCCCGGTGTGATCTTCGTCGCCGAGGGATCGGCAGCCCGGGTCAAACCACTGTTGGCCCAGGAGAAAAAGCGCACCGCGCGGCTAGTCGGCGACGTACCGATCTATGACATCATCGTCGGCAACGGCGACGATGAGGTTCCACTAGCCAAGTTGGAGCGTCACCTCACCCGACTACCAACCAACATCACCGTCAAACAGATGGACACTCTAGAGTCACGCCTGGCGGCACTGAGTTCGCGCGCCGGGGCCAGCATCATGCCCAAAGGACCGCTGCCCACCGCCGCCAAGATGCGAGGTGTCCAACGCACTGTGCGCCGCAAGTAGCACGGTCAAAACTTCAGCGGCGAACCACGGCTGTCCTGGTCAGCTGGTCGTGCAGCCCACGTCCGTCCGAATCTGTGAACAGCGGCGGGACCACCAACCCGATCAGGAGGCCGCGGCCAAGCAGACGGCCAATCCCCACACTGGGCTGTCCGTCCACCGTGACCACCGCCAGCCCCATCGCCAGCTGGCCTGGCGTAAATCCAAACAGGCGTACCGCCACGACACCGAGCACCAACCAGATCACCAGGACCGCCGTCGAAAGCATCACCTGAGACACCACGCCGACCCGCAGGCCCAGGAGCGCCAGGCCATAGGCCACCAGCCAGTCGATCAGCAGCGCTACCAGCCTCCGCCCCATTGGAGCCATTGAACCCTGTCCGATCTGGGGTAGGCCAAGTGATGCGCCAGGGTACTCGGTGGGCGATTCCGCGGTCATCGGCCCGCACCGGCCAGGTGGCACCATCTCCGACCAGACAAGCGGCACAATAACCCGCGAAACCCCGACTGCCGACCAGATACCATCTTGCGGGCCATGGCTTCACAATAGGGCCCCAGGGGCATCCCGGGTCTACGTACAGGGGCTGTGGTCACGTAACGTCTGCGCAACACGCGGTTGACTGACGGGCAATAACGGCTCCCTAGCGTCGGCCGCGAATCACCAAGTAAAGGAGCATTCTGTGACGGATAAGACGCCCGACGACGTCTTCAAACTCGCCAAGGACGAGAGCGTCGAATTTGTCGATGTCCGGTTCTGCGACCTGCCCGGCATCATGCAGCACTTCACGATTCCGGTTTCGTTCTTCGATAAGAGCGTGTTCGAGGAAGGCTTGGCCTTTGACGGCTCGTCGATTCGCGGGTTCCAGTCCATCCACGAGTCTGACATGCTGCTACTTCCCGACCCTGAAACCGCCCAAATCGACCAGTTCCGTGCGGCGAAGACGCTCAATCTGAACTTCTTCGTCCACGATCCCTTCACCCTCGAGCCATACTCGCGCGACCCGCGCAACATCGCGCGCAAGGCCGAAAAGTACCTGGTCAGCACAGGTATCGCCGATACCGCCTACTTCGGCGCGGAGGCAGAGTTCTACATCTTCGACTCGGTGAGCTTCGACTCCAGCACCAACGGCTCGTTCTACGAGGTGGACTCGATCGAGGGGTGTTGGAACACGGGCGCGGCCACGGAGTCTGACGGCAGCCCCAACCGCGGATACAAGGTCCGCGCGAAGGGCGGCTACTTTCCGGTAGCCCCCACCGATCACTACGTCGATCTGCGCGACTCAATGCTCACCAACCTGATCAAGGCCGGCTTCAGCCTGGAGAAAGGCCACCACGAGGTGGGCACGGGCGGACAGGCCGAAATCAACTACAAGTTCAACACTCTGCTACACGCCGCCGACGACATGCAGCTGTACAAATACATCGTCAAACAAACCGCATGGCAGGCCGGCAAGACGGTGACGTTTATGCCCAAGCCCCTGTTCGGCGACAACGGCTCCGGTATGCACACCCACCAGTCGCTCTGGAAAGCCGGCAGCCCGCTGATGTACGACGAGACTGGGTATGCAGGTTTGTCGGACACCGCCCGCCATTACATCGGCGGCCTGTTACACCACGCGCCGTCGCTGCTAGCCTTCACCAACCCGACGGTGAACTCCTACAAGCGACTGGTTCCTGGCTTCGAGGCGCCGATCAACCTGGTCTACAGTCAGCGCAACCGGTCGGCATGCGTGCGCATCCCGATCACCGGTAGCAACCCGAAAGCCAAGCGGCTCGAGTTCCGCTGCCCAGACTCGTCGGGCAACCCGTACCTGGCGTTCGCGGCGATGCTGATGGCCGGTCTTGATGGCATCAAGAACAAGATCGAGCCGCAGGCACCGGTCGACAAAGACCTCTACGAACTTCCCCCGGAAGAGGCAGCCAACATACCGCAAGCTCCCACCCAGCTGGCCGCGGTGATCGACCGCCTCGAAGCGGACCACGAATACCTCACCGAGGGCGGCGTATTCACGTCCGACTTGATCGAGACGTGGATTAGCTTTAAGCGGGAGAAGGAGATCGAGCCGATCAACGTCCGGCCGCACCCGTACGAGTTCGCGCTCTACTACGACGTGTGATCCGGGCTTCCACCCGGGACTGCGTAAATATGCGTCGGCGAGCCGCCGCGTCCGTAGTCCGTCGCTCGTAGCTCCTCGAATACGGTTGTCCGCTCGGCGATTGGCCCTTCAATCGCCGAGCGGACAAAATTCGTCGACGTCAGTGCCCAGCCCTGCAGGATCTGCGTACTCTCACCGCTCTGGCGAACCCAACCACGCCCGCACAGCCACCGCCCACGGGCAACGGCTGTGATCCGAAGACCCGCGGGGCCAGTCCGACTCCTGACCGTCACGTGACAATGGGCGAATCGCCGGACATTAGGCGACGCACCTGGCTCCCCCGACGCTGTCCGTCAAGCCGTTTTGTAAGCCCCTTCTGCGCTTCCACCGCCAGCTTGAAGACGCTGTCCAGGCAGCCGCCCCGACCACGCAACACGAACCGGCTTTGCGCCCGGCAGCAACCGTCCCGATCGTCGCGGCCGCATGCCGCTGCACGCCTCGAACGCAACCTCGAACGCACCGCGAAGTGATTTCGAGTTGCACACGATATGAGAACCTTAGATAGCCCCGGAAAAATGCGGCCACCCGACATATTAGGCGATATTCAATCGAGATAAAGGCCCAGAAAAATCGGTATATAGCCGTCGGAGAGGGATATATTTTACGCGATATAAAATAGCAAGACAGACCCGATTTGGACAATCGTTTTGCATAATTCCGCACGCCTAGTCAAACAACCCAATCCGCACGATTAACAATCAAATCTGCCAATAATTTTCCCTCGAGTAAACCTAACTTACGATTCATATATCGTTAACCGGAGGGTCACGCCTCGACACCTTCGGCGCCATGACTGTGAGGTTTGCTACCCTATTTTTCGGGCCCTGTTGGCACGCGGTTCGGCTATACTGGGCGGCATGACTGAAAGCTCTCGAACGTGGATTCATAATTCAAACTTTTTCCCTTTTTCCAGGCAATCCGCTAAGCGCGACGAATCCGTACCGATCCGCCAATCGCATCGCAAAATACGGCCAACCCTATCCCCACTTCCTGTAGCATTAACAGCAGCAACATTGTTGAGCAGTACCGCATTTAAATCCCGCGTGACGCGCGCAGATTCAGAATCATACTTTGATCCCGCATTACCAGCCCCCAGGGGAAAGGTTCTTATTACCGGCGCCAGCTCCGGTCTGGGCGCTGGAATGGCTCGAATATTCGCTTCCAAAGGCTATCATTTGGCGTTATGCGCCCGCCGTGTCGATCGACTGGAAGAGCTGAAAACTGAGCTTACACAACTCTACCCCGGCACGGTTATCGCTGTCGCGGGTTTAGACGTCAACGACCACGACGAGATACCAAAAGTATTTACCGAACTGAACGATGAAATTGGCGGAATAAACAGGATTATCGTTAACGCTGGCGTAAATAGACGAGCATTATTGGGATCTGGCAATGTGGTAGCCAACAAGGAAACACTCGAAACCAACCTTGTTGCCGCGCTCGTGCAAATCGAAGCTGCGCTAGGGATATTTTCCGAAGTCAATAAAGGCCATCTAGTGCTGATATCTTCGGTTACCCGCGTCAGGGGTGTACCCGGCAGGGATGCCGCTTACGCGGCCAGCAAGGCAGGGCTAAGTTCACTTGGCGAGTCCTTGCTTTCCGAATACGCTGGAACGCCGATCAAAATATCGGTTATTGAGCCGGGGTACATCGAGTCAGAGCTCCTTGATAGCAGCAATGGTGGCACCATGCTCATGACAAAGAACACCGATGGCGCCAAAGCTCTTGTTGACGCCATCGAAGCACAGCCAGCACGCGCAGTCGTACCACGGTGGCCCTGGATATTTCTTATGCAGGTAATGCGGCTGATGCCACGACGCCTCTTCGCGAAAATCGAACGTAAGCAGCTGATTTGATCACAGCATGACGGTCGCATCAAGCGTGCACGCCACTAGCACGTGTTAGACAGCTGTCTAACACGTGCTAGGCAGGCGTCCGGCGCAGCGGTGAAGCCGGCCGAGTTCGAACATTCTGTGGCCACCAGAACCAACGCCCCAAAAGTGCTGCGATCGATGGCGTCATAAATGCCCGCACCACGAGCGTGTCGAACAATAGCCCGAGGCAAATGGTCGTGCCGATCTGCCCGATGATGCGCAGATCGCCAACCAGCATCGACCCCATGGTGAATGCGAATACCAGACCAGCTGAAGTCACCACCGAACCTGAACCAGCCATTGCCCGAATGATACCGGTATTTAATCCGGCACCAATTTCTTCTTTGAAGCGGGACACCAGCAGAAGATTATAGTCGGAGCCCACTGCTAATAGTATTATCAGCGACATCGCCAGCACCATCCAATGCAATTCGATGCCGAGAATGTGCTGCCAGATCAGCACAGAAAGTCCAATTGATGTGCCCAGCGATACCACGACAGTACCGACGATCGTAGCCGCAGCAATAATACTACGTGTAATGATCAGCATAATGATAAAGATCAGCGTAAGCGCGGATATTCCAGCGATCATCAAGTCCCACGTAGAGCCGTCCCGCATATCTTTGTAGGTCGCGGCGGTGCCAGCCAGTTCTATCTTGGCCCCTTGCAATGGAGTGCCCTTGATAGCTTCCTTGGCGGCACTCTTGATGGCGTCAACGTGGGATATTCCCTCGGCGCTAGCGGGATCGCCTTCGTGGGAGATGATGAACCGAACGGCTTTGCCATCAGGCGATACGAACATCTTTAGGCCACGCTTGAAATCGGGATTCTTAAAAACATCAGGTGGCAGGTAGAAGGTATCGTCGTTCTTAGCGGCGTCAAATGCCCGACCCATTGCGGTTGCATCGTTCTGCATGGCGCCCATCTGGTCCATCAGCCCCGAAAATGTGCTATGCATCTTCAGCATCGTTGTCCGCATCGTCTTCATGGTCCCGATCATCGGCGGCAGAAGCGTCAGCATCTGCGGCATTGCGTGTTTCAGGTTTCCCATATCCCCCGTGAGACCAGCGAGGTTATTGCTGAGAGCATCTACAGTATCGAGGCTGGCCAGCATGGAACGAAGTTGCGAGCAATCGGAGGCACTGAAACATTGCGGTTCAGCGGAGCTACCGTCCCTCTCTGGACCAAAGAACTTCTTCAAATCCGCGACATAAGACTTTAGTTCCTTGGTTTGTGTTGCCGTTTGCCTAGTTTTGCCGACGATCGATTGGGTTGTGCCATTGAGCTTTCGCAAAAGCGCCGACATCTTTTCCATGCTGTCGATCATCCGCTGCATGCCATCGCTCATTTTCAACATGTCAGCCATACGTTCTTTCATATAGCTCATATTCTCAAACTGCGTAACCCCCATCATGCTGATCTGAAACGGCAAAGATGTATGCTCGATCGGGCTCCCCAAAGGCCTTGTAATAGTTTGCACCCGCGCAATACCGGGAACATGGAAAACATATTTGGCTATTTTGTCGATGATGAGCATATCCGCGGGATTGCGCAGGTCATGGTCGGTTTCGACCAATAGTAATTCGGGATTCATCCGAGCCGGCGAGAAATGTCGGTCGGCAGCCGCATATCCAACGTTAGCCGGGATTTCAGCCGGCACGTAGTTCTTATCGTTGTAATTCTGCTGGTAGCCAGGCAGCGCGATCAAGCCGACGACCGAGATGACACATGTTGCCGCCAGAATCAGCCCGGGCCACCGAACGACTGCAACGCCGGCGCGGCGCCAGCCACGACTCTTGATCATCCGCTTCGGCTCAAAAAGACCGAAACGACTGCCGATGGCGATCATGCCAGCACCCATGGTGAGTGCCACCACAACGACCACGACCATCCCTGTTGCCAACGGGACACCCATAGTTTGGAAGTAAGGCAACCGGGTGAAGCTTAGGCAGAATGCGGCACCGGCAATAGTCAACCCAGAACCCAAAATAACGTGGGCGGTTCCACCGTACATGGTGTGGTAGGCAGTCTCGACATCTTCGCCGGCTTGGCGCGCCTCTTGATAGCGGCCAATGAGGAAGATCGCATAGTCAGTTCCAGCGGCCATCGCCAGGGCGACGATTAGGTTGACCGCGAACGTCGACAAGCCGATCACGTTGAAATGCGCAAGAAACGCGACAACTCCCCGCGCAGAAGACAGCTCCAGCCCCACCATGACAAGGGCAAGGATCATGGTGACGACAGATCTGAAGACCAAGAGCAGCATGGCCATGATCACCAAGCCAGTGACAACGGTGATGAGCAGAATGCTTCGGTCGCCGCTTTCGTTCATATCTGCGACGAGAACCACGGGGCCAGTTACATAGGCCTTCACGCCCGGCGGCGCCGGGGTGTTGTCCACAATATGCTTGACCGCATCGACTGACTCATTGGCTAGCGACTCCCCCTGGTCACCCGCCAGAAATACCTGCACATACGCGGCCTTGCCGTCGACGCTTTGCGCTCCTCCTGCAGTGAGCGGATCCCCCCAGAAGTCCTGGACGTGCGTTATGTGTTTGGTGTCTCGATCAAGCTTCTTGATCAGTTCGTCGTAGAAACGATGGGCACCGTCGTCCAGAGGCCTATCACCTTCCAGAACGATCATCGCGGCACTGTCCGAGTCGAACTCTTTGAACACCTGGCCGATGTGTTTCATCGCTCGTAGCGAAGGCGCATCGCTTGGGCTGATGGATACCGAATTCGCTTTTCCTGCCGCTTCTAGTTGCGGCACAACGACATTGAGGATGGCAGTAATCACCACCCAGAACAATACGATGGGAACGGCGTACTGCCTGGTGGTGCGCGAAGCAAAAGAGGGCTTTGATTCCTTGCCGCTCATGCCGACTTCACTTGGCAGAAGGTCTGGGCGCTCACTCCGCTTTTCTTCCGCTCGTCCTTAGCTTGTCCGTCGACGATAATGCGACAGCCAATAGAGTTACTGTCGCCCTGCGCCACGATGTTCGACAAGACCGCGGGCGCGGTCGTCGTCAATGTAATCGACCACGGTAACGGAGTGTTGTCCACGGTGTGCAGCTCTGCATTTAGATCCAGGTAGTTGATAGTCGCCACAGCACCAGGGGGACCGAAGATCTCATAGGTCACATGCTTGGGGTTGAATGGAGCAATGCGATCGGCCGTCGGACTGGTCACCGACGTAGCGTCTTGGGCACCGAAGTACGCACGAACTCGGGACACGGTGAATCCAGCGATAGCCACCACAACCACGATGATGAACGGCATCCACGTCTTTTTGATAATTCTGATCACTGTTAGTCCCCCTTGAGCTGCGCTAAACGCATAATCGGGCTCCGCGGCATTTTAACCATCTACTCATTGGTAGCTCTATGTGAGATGAATAATCATGTTTGCGTAATGTGACAGGTTTATCACGATCGCCATGAACGCGCACTCCCGATATCTCAGTATGAGACACGGCGACTAGACGCCTTCCGCGTCAGGGCACGTCAAACGAAAGAATATGAGGCAACGAACCCTGGGCATTGCTGGATGCTGTTCTCGATCTTAGCCCAGCGACGCATTTCAACGATATGCAATATCGTGTGCGAAAAGATATGCAATATCGTGTGCGAAAAGTCACACCCATCCAGCTTGGACAGCTACTTCCCGCCGATGATAGGTTCTGCAGCAGGGCGATTCGGACCATATCGGCCCGGCGCGGCATCGAAGCTGAGCTGATTGCCGGGTTCGGCCGGCACGGCAATTACGAGCTGTAATTTACGCGATCTTCAAGCTAATGTCATCCACAGTCGTAATAGCCGCGTCTGTTTCCATGTCGAATTTATACTCTAGTGTACGGGGCTACTAATCATGTTGAACTTATTGGGCAGCGAGACCGATCACGACCAACATTGGATCCGTAATTCCAAGTTTGCTATCTTTGTTATCAAGTTAATTGCACGTGCACACACATGGCTGTACCGGCGTACTAATGGCAAAGTTGGCGCCAAGCTGCTGTGGCTTCCCTCAGCAGTCATTCCGGTGGCATTGCTAACCACTACTGGACGCAAGACCGGTCTGCCACGTACCACTCCGATGCTCCATCTTCGTGACGGCGACCGGGTTATTTTTCCGGCCTCGTTCATGGGCAGGGAGAAAAACCCTTTGTGGTATAACAACATTCGGGCAAATCCGAAGGTAGAGGTGCAAACCGGCTCCGAACGCCGGCCGCTCGTTGCCCGCGATGCCGATGCAGAGGAGCACGGTCGTGTCCGGGATCCGGTGTAAATAGGGAGCACGCGCGTAGGTTCCGCTTCACGACCTGCAAGTCTGCGAAGAAGGAGTCACGCTCGTGCCTGTCCGCGTATCAGCGACCGACCGTATCCGCACCAAAATCGACGCCCTGTTCGCCGAGGATCGGGAACTGCCTGAAATCCTTGAAGAAATCGCCCGCCTCGGCGCCCAGCTACTGATGCAGGCGGCCCTGGAGGCTGAGGTCACCGAGTTCCTCGGTCGTGAACGCTACCAACGTACCGCCGCCTGTGCCGACGCTAACGGCGGTTCGCGCAACGGATATCGGCCGGTGACCATCAAGACCACCACAGGTGCGGTCACCTTGGAGCGGCCGAAACTGCGTGGCACCATGCAAGCGTTCGCCTCTCGGCTGTTCGGTAAGCATGTGACGAAAACCAACGCCCTGGAAACGCTGGTGATCGCCTCGTTCATCCGCGGCCTGTCCGTCCGGGATGTCAAGGCCACCCTCGCTGAAGCGCTCGGCGATCAGGCGGCGATCTCCAAGTCCGCGGTTTCGGAAGTCTGTAAGGCGATCCGGGCCGAATACCAGGCGTGGGCTCGTCGCCCACTCGGTGAGATCGCTCTGGACTACCTGTTTTTGGACGCCAGTTTCTTTCGGATGCATCCCGGGTCGCCGGCCGAGCCTGTGCTCGCCGCCTGGGGCGTCACCACCGAGGGCAAACCCGTGTTCGTCGGATTGTCACCCGGGACCGGAGAGTCCACCGACGCGTGGTCCGACTTCCTGACCGACCTGCGCGAACGCGGTCTTGCCACTCCGCTGCTGATCGTCTCTGACGGCGCCAAGGGACTGATCGCAGCCATCGAACAAATCTACCCAAAAGCGTTGCGCCAGAGATGTCTTATTCATCGCCTTCGCAACGTGCTTGCGAAGATCCCCACCGGGATGCAAGTCGAGGTCCGTGACAGATACTGGGCGATTTTTGATACCACCGGCCTGGGTATCGAGCCGGGACCGCAGCTGGTTGAGATCGTCGACAAGCGGATCGAGGCGTTCGCCGCTAAATACTCCGACCTCTACCCGGCGGCTATGCGGATCCTGCTCACCGACAAAGCAGGGCTGACCGCCTATCTGCGGTTTCCGGTTGAACACCATGGCCGCGTTCGGCACTCAAATTTCATTGAGCGCTCCTTTGGAGAAACTAAGCGACGGACCAAGGTCATTGGCCGATTCCCCGGCGAGACCAGCGCCATCAGCCTGGTGTGGGCCGTGCTCGACCGCGCCTCGGCCGGTTGGCGCGGCCTCACCATGACACCGGTCGGCACCCGACTGCTGCAAGACCTACGCCGATCCCTGCTCGACTCACCCCGCCAACTGCGACCGCCTCAAAGTCAAGCACCTACCGGCCAGGCAGATCCCGTCTCCGCCACGGCGTAGCGAGGCGCACGCACGCGTGACGACGCCCACCCGGTCCCAGTAAGGGGAGGTGAGGGAAACCGTTTGCCACGGCGGCGTGGCCGTGGTCGATAGCCTGCACAATGTGGATCTGAATGGGATGACAGCGGTGGTGACCGGCGCAGCTAGTGGCATCGGGCGCGCGTTGGCGCATGCACTGGCCGACCGTGGAGCCAACCTCGTGCTCGCCGACATCGACACCGTCACATTGAGCGAAGTTTCGCAGTCACTGGGGGCACAAGCGGTTCCCACTGACGTTGCCATGCCGGATGCGGTCGAATCGCTCGCTGAAGCCGCCGGCGACGCCCGGGTCGTGTGCCTGAACGCCGGAATCACCGGTAGGAGCTTTGGTGCTCCGTGGGAAGTGGCCGCTCCTGACTGGAACAGGGTGTTCGCGGTCAACGTCGGTGGCGTTGTCAACGGCTTGCGTGCGTTCGTACCCAGACTGCTGGCCGCGAACCAGCCCGCGCACATCCTGATCACCGGCTCATTGGCTGGGGTGCTGACCTTTCCCAGCGGCGGCGCTTACGGACCCTCCAAGCACGCCGTCGTGGCCGTGGCCGAACACACCGCGCTGGCACTGGCCGACACGCCGATCGGCGTGAGCATGATCTGCCCCGCCCTGGTCTCGACAGGCATGTCCACCGACGGCATCGACCCCGCCGAGGTCGCTGCACAGGCGCTGGCCACTATCGACCGCGGAATCTTCGCTGCGGTCCCACCCGACTGGCAGCGCACCCTCATCACCGCGGCATCGCGTCGCGCCACTGGTCAGCGTCCCGAATCGCCTGCGGTCGCCACCTCGACCACGCAGAAACAACCACCAGCGCCCTCATAGCCCAAACATCGCCGGCGCACGAACCACGACCGGCCCGTACAACCCCCAACCCGCGAATCGACCTGCCGCCGAACCAGACGCCCGTATGCTAACAGCGGAGCGAAACTGGCCCTGCCTTTTACACCGGCATCTGGACGCAGCCGAGGAGCACCGTTTCTACTGGCCGCAGTTCCTGCGGATGTACCCGCAATACCATGGCTATCAAGAAGCTACGAACCGGGTGATCCCACTGGTAATCTGCGAGCCCTACGATCTAGCCAGCTAATACCGCTGGCGCGGGAGTTCTGTCGACTGTTCGAGCGCGCCGGTCCCCGTCTCGCATCTGTCAACGGCAAGTGAAAACTGATCAGGTTTCGGCAATCGAAAATTGACCAGCTTGGTTTCATTGGTCCTCGGCTGTGGTGGTGTGGCCGAGGTCTCGGTCTTTGATGCGGTAGCTGTCTCCTTTGAGGGCGATGACTTCGGCGTGATGGACGAGTCGGTCGATCATGGCGGCGGCGACTACGTCGTCGCCGAACACTTCGCCCCACCGCCCGAAGGGCTTATTCGAGGTGACGATGAGACTGGCCCGTTCGTAACGCGACGACACGAGTTGGAAGAACAGATTGGCGGCTTCGGGTTCAAACGGGATGTAGCCGACTTCATCGACAACCAGCAGGGGGTAGCGGGCCAGCCGCGCCAATTCGGCTTGCAGGGTGCTGTTGTGATGGGCGCGAGCAAGACGATCAACCCATTGCGAAGCGGTCGCGAACGCAACGCGGTGACCTGCTTGACAAGCGCGCATCGCAATCCCGATCGCCAGGTGGGTCTTGCCGGTCCCTGGTGGGCCGAGGAACACCACGTTGTCTTTAGCGGTGACGAAGTCCAGGGTGCCCAGATGGGCGATGATGTCGCGTTTGAGACCGCGGGCATGATCGAAGTCGAACTCTTCCAACGATTTACGTGATGGGAAGCGGGCAGCGCGGATGCGCCCTTCGCCGCCGTGAGATTCCCGAGCCGACACCTCACGCTGCAGACACGCCGCGAGGAATTCTTCATAGCTCCACGCTTCGGTTCGGGCGCGCTCAGCGAGACGTTCGATGGCCTCACGCAGCGTCGGGGCTTTCAACACCCGGGTCAGATACGCCAGCTCGGCGGTGACATCACGGCTGCTGGTCGCGGTCTTGGCAGCCATCACGCCACCGGCCCGTCAAGGCCCAACAAGGCGTCGTAATCAGCGAGACGGCGTTGTTCGACCTCCACGTGATGCGGTGGACCAACAACCTCGAGCCGTTTGCGCCGCAGCAGTTTCGCGGCCTGGACATGTTCGGGATCGCTGATCGTTTGATGTTTGGCCCAGATCCGGTCGTGGTCGGCGACCAGCGTGCCGTCACACCAGACCCGCACCCGGTTTAGATCTGCGATGATCTCGATACGGCGGCCGATCGCGGCCGGATGCACCGAGTAATCGTTGCTGTCGAGGCGCACGTAATGATCGCGAGGCAACCGCGTTGAGCGTCGCCATCCGATGCTGGGCCCAACCGGCGGCAATGCCAGCATCGCTGCGGTATCGGCGGCGATGCGATCTGCTGGCCGGCATCCCAGCACCCGATGCTGGCGGTGGTTGGCCCCCACCAGCCAGGCCTGCAACTGGATGTTGAAATCGGCTGGGGAGCCAAACACCCGCCCCGGCAAAAACGCCCGCTCCAAATAGTCATGGAACCGTTCAACCAGACCCTTGGCCTCAGGATCAGCGGGTTTACAGATCCCTACCGTGGTGGCCAAGGTCCCGCGGAAAGCCTGACATGCCGGGGTCAACTCTGGTCGGCGTGCCCGCCACCGCCCGACCGCGCCCTCACCATCCCACACCAACACCCGTGGAACCGCACCCAACGTCGAAAGATGCTGCCACCAACCGGCATACAAGTCTTCGGCAGCGCGTGTCGGAATCAACAGCGCCGAAGCCCACCGTGAATACCCACACACCATGGTCAACACCGGTAACGTCGCCGCCCTACGAACCTGGCCATACCCCACCGGCACCACAACATCGGGAAACCAGAAGTCACACTGCCCGACCTCACCGGCCACATACGTCGTCCGTGACACCGGATCCGGCGCCAAATACAGTGGCCGTAACTCACGCACCCGCCCACTCAGTGTGCGGATCGAATACGACCAACCGATCCGCTCAGCAATCACCGTCGCCGGCATCCGCGGATAGGCCGCCAACAACTCCCGAATCCGCGGCTCGGCCTCATCAGCAACAGAACCCCTCACCGCACGCCGATACTTCGGCGGCCCATCAGAAGCCAACGCCGACTTCACCGTATTCCGCGAAATACCCATCACCCGCGCAATCTCGGCAATCGGCAACTGCTCCGACCGGCGCAACCGGCGAATCTCAGCCCAATCCTCCACGTTCAACACCTGCCTCCTCCTTGACACATAGCCAAGGCACTCTAGGAAGCTGGTCAATTTTCAATTGCCGCCCACTGGTCAGTATTCAGTTGCCGCCGACAGCATCAAACACCAATGGTGCGCCGGGGATTTCCGGTGAGACCGCTGTGGTCGCCATGGCGATGGTCAGCGGCGAGCTTCCCGCGACCACGCCGGCTCCACAAAGATCCCTTCGGCCTCCGCTGTGACTCCCGTTGCATCCGAAATAGATCCGCGGGCGAATACTTTGGCACCTTCGGTGCCATAGACGAAAGCCTCAGCCCGAAGTGACCCCAGCGGGGTGCCACGCAGGTAGCGCACGGTGATCGTTCCGGTGAACCGTGGCTTGGTCAGTCCCTCGCTGGCAACCGCGCCGAGGATCTGGTCGAGCACTAACGCGCAGACACCGCCGTGCACCAAGCCCGGCGGACCCTCGTAGGCCACCCCCAGGGCAAACTCACTCCAACACCGTCCGTCTTCGGCATCGTGGTCATGATGAATGACCATCGGCGGGGCTATCGGGTTGCACAGGCCAACGGCGGCGTTACCCAACGGCACGGGGCGGCCGTCAGCGTGATAACTCACGCCGATTGGCCGGTTGCGCTGGCTGCGCAGCGATCGGCTCACCGCTTCGATCGCCGTCCGCGCCTCGGCGACGAGGTCGTCGTCAGCCTGGGTGCGAATGGTGGCATCGATGAGATCCCGGACAGCATCGGTAAGCGGAGCGTACGTCGATGTCACCCGGTTGAGCTCCGCTTCACCTAGTGCCTCAAACGTGGCGTCCAACCTGACCAGCCTCCCGCCCTAGCTGCCGAACACATTGCGCACAACCTTCCTGGCTCGCCGCGTCACCCGCAGATAGTTGTCCAGGAACGCACCACCGTCATCATCTGGCCAGCCTGCGGCAACGGCGACCGCGTTGAGCTGGCGTCCGGGTCCAGGAAGCTGGTCGGTGGGCTTACCGCGAACCAGCACCAAGGCGTTACGAGCCCGGGTGGCAGTCAACCAAGCCTGCCGAAGCACCCCCACGTCGGCTTCGGGAACCAGGTCGGCCGCGGCGATAGCGTCCAGGGATTCCAACGTCGAGGTGTTGTGCAGGGCCGGAATACGGTGCGCGTGCCGTAGTTGCATCAACTGCACAGTCCATTCGACGTCAGCTAGTCCGCCACGACCGAGCTTGGTGTGGGTGTTGGGGTCAGCGCCGCGCGGCAACCGCTCGGATTCGACGCGAGCCTTGATGCGGCGGATCTCGTGTACCGCCTCGGCTGATACGCCATCGGTCGGATATCGCGTCTTGTCGGCCATCAGCAGAAACCGCTGCCCCAGCTCGGCGTCGCCGGCAACGGCTTGCGCACGCAACAAGGCCTGAATCTCCCAGGGCTGAGCCCACTGGGCATAGTAAGCCGCGTACGAGGCCAACGTGCGAACCAGCGGACCGTTGCGCCCCTCCAGCCGCAGATTTGCATCGAGATCTAGCGGCGGGTCGACGGTGGGCGTACCCAACAACGCGCGAACCTGTTCAGCGATCGACGTGGACCATTTGACTGCGGTCGCGTCACTGACACCGCTGCGCGGATCGCAGACGAACATCACGTCGGCGTCCGATCCGTAACCGAGCTCCGAACCGCCCAGACGGCCCATACCAATGACCGCGATCGCTGCCGGTGCGCGGCCGTCTTCGGGAAGATTCGCCCGGATCATCGCGTCCAGCGCTGCCTGCAGCACAGCGACCCACACCGACGTGAGTGCGCAACACACCTCAGTCACCTCAAGCAGGCCCAGCAGATCTGCGGAACCAATGCGCGCCAGCTCCCGCCGGCGCAGCGTGCGCGCACCCGCGATGGCTCGAATCGGGTCACCGTAGCGGCTCGCCGAGGCGATCAACGCACGAGCCACTGTCGCCGGGTCGGTCTCGAGCAACTTAGGACCAGACGCCCCGTCCCCATACTGTTGGATGACCTCCGGTGCGCGCATCAACAGCTCCGGCACGTAAGCCGAGGTGCCCAGCACATGCATGAGGCGTTTGGCCACCGCAGGCTTATCGCGCAACGTTGCCAGGTACCAGCTTTGCATGGCCAGCGCCTCGCTAAGGCGCCGGTAGGCCAGCAACCCGGCGTCGGGATCTGGAGCGTATGACATCCAGTCCAGCAGCCTTGGCAACAGCACCGACTGCACCCGCCCGCGCCGCCCGCTTTGGTTGACCAACGCCGACATGTGCTTCAACGCGGTCTCTGGCCCGTCGTAGCCGAGCGCAGCCAGCTGACGTTCCGCGGCCTCCGAGGTCATCGCGTGTGTAACTTCCAGACCAGCTGGACCGATCGATTCGAGCAACGGTTGATAGAAGAGTTTGTCGTGCAGTTGGGAGACTCGAACATTCTGATGCCTGAGTTCCTCGCGCAAGACCCCGGCAGCGTCGAGCCGGCCGTTCGGGCGGATATGGGCCGCGCGCGCAAGCCACCGCACCGCCTCCGCGTCATCAGCTTCGGGCAGCACATGGGTGCGCTTGAGCCGCTGCAGCTGCAGTCGGTGCTCCAGCAACCGAAGGAATTCGTAAGAGGCGGTCAAGTTCGCCGCATCGTCGCGTCCGACGTAACCGCCGGCGCTCAACGCCGCAAGCGCATCCACTGTGGAAGCCACGTGCAACGACTCGTCGCTGCGGCCGTGCACCAGCTGCAACAGCTGCACTGCGAACTCCACATCCCGTAGTCCACCGCTACCGAGTTTGAGTTCGCGGTCACGGATATCAGCCGGAACAAGCTGCTCTACGCGGCGCCGCATTGCCTGGACTTCGGTCACAAAGTCATCGCGCTCGCAGGCTCTCCATACCATCGGCATCACCGCGGCCACGTAGCGCTCGCCAAGTTCCACATCGCCAACTGCCGCCCGGGCTTTCAGCAAAGCCTGGAACTCCCAGGTCTTAGCCCACCGCTGGTAGTAGGCAATGTGCGAATCGAGCGTGCGCACTAGCTCTCCGCTACGGCCTTCGGGGCGCAGCCCGGCATCTACTTCGAAGAACGCTTCCGATGCCACCCGCATCATCTCGCTTGCGACGCGTGCGCTCTGTGCGTCGGCGCGCTCGGCAACGAAGATCACGTCAACATCGCTGACATAATTGAGTTCGCGGGCGCCGCACTTTCCCATGGCGATGACCGCCAGACGCGGAGGTGTCCGATCACCGCATGCGTTCGCTTCGGCCACCCGCAACGCTGCGGCAAGCGCGGCATCGGCTGTGTCCGCCAGCTGCGCGGCCACCACGGTAAAGGGCAACACCGGCTCGTCCTCGACCGTCGCGGCCAGGTCAAGCGCCGCCAGCACCAGAAGGTGATCGCGGTACAGAGCACGTAATTCGTGCACAACCGAGCCCGGCGCGCCCGACGCCTGCTCAACGCACTGGGTGAATGCCTGATGCAGACGATCGCGGGACGGCAGCGTGACCCTGCCCCGCAGCAACCTCCAGGACTGCGGATGGGCGATCACATGATCACCCAGCGCCAACGACGAACCCAGAACCGCGAACAACCGGCCGCGCAGGCTCCGTTCGGTGAGCAGCGCCGCGTTCAGTTCGTCCCAGCTGGTTTCTGGGTTCTCGGACAGGCGGACCATTGCACGCAGCGCGGCGTCGGCATCTGCGGCGCGCGACAGCGACCACAGCCGATCGACGTATGCCTGGTCGTCCTTTCCCGTCCAACCGAGCTGGTCAAGACGCGCACCAGCGGGCGGGTCCATCAATCCGAGCCGGCCGACACTGGGCAACTTGGGTCGCTGCGTCGCGGGCTTGGTCACGATCACGACCGTAGCGCACAATGAAATGTCGCCGAACCGACTGGCGATCCCTGTTGGTTAGCAGCGCGCCAGGCGCGCTAAAGCGAGAGGTAGGTGCTCAGCTCGAACGGAGTCACATGACTGCGATAGTTGGCCCACTCTCGGCGCTTGTTCCGTAGGAAGAAGTCAAAAACGTGCTCCCCCAGGGTTTCCGCGACCAGCTCTGAGGCTTCCATGGCGCCCAGCGCACTGTCCAGACTTGACGGCAGCTCGCGGTATCCCATCGTTCGGCGTTCCTCGGGCGTCAAGTCCCAAACGTTGTCCTCGGCCTGCGGAGCCAGCACGTAGTTCTTCTCGACTCCGCGCAGGCCGGCAGCTAGCAGGACGGCAAACGCCAAGTAAGGGTTACATGCCGAGTCTGGGCTACGCACCTCGACCCGCCGCGACGACGTCTTGTGCGGTGTGTACATGGGCACGCGTACCAGGGCTGATCGATTGGCAGCCCCCCACGAGGCAGCGGTGGGCGCTTCGCCACCGAGAACGAGCCGCTTGTAGGAATTGACCCATTGATTGGTGACCGCACTGATCTCAGAGGCATGCTCAAGTATCCCGGCGATGAACGACTTGCCGACATCCGACAGCTGCAGCGGATCATCGGCGCTGTGGAAGGCGTTGACGTCCCCTTCGAAAAGGCTCATATGTGTATGCATCGCCGAGCCAGGATGTTGGCCGAATGGCTTAGGCATGAACGTCGCCCGCACCCCTTCATGGAGTGCGACTTCTTTGATGACGTAGCGAAAAGTCATCACGTTGTCGGCCATGGACAGCGCGTCGGCGAACCGCAGATCGATCTCCTGCTGGCCAGGTGCACCTTCATGGTGACTGAACTCAACCGAAATTCCCATGAACTCCAGGGCGTCGATCGCGTGCCGGCGAAACTTCGAGGCGGATTGATGCACGGCCTGATCGAAATAGCCCGCGTTGTCGATCGGGATGGGCACCTCCCCATCCTCGGTCCCAGCCTTCAGTAGGAAGAACTCAATTTCCGGATGTACATAGCACGAGAAACCGAGTTCGTTCGCCTTGGTCAACTGCCGCCGAAGGACATGTCGCGGGTCAGCCCACGACGGCGAACCGTCGGGCATGGTGATATCGCAAAACATCCGCGCCGAGTGGTGGTAGCCGGAGGTGGTCGACCACGGCAACACCTGGAAGGTGGAGGGATCGGGGTGCGCAACCGTGTCGGATTCCGATACCCGCGCGAATCCCTCGATCGAGGATCCGTCGAATCCGATGCCTTCCTCGAAGGCGCCGTCGAGTTCGGCCGGCGCGATGGCGACCGACTTCAGGAAACCCAGCACATCTGTGAACCAGAGCCGAACGAACCGGATGTCGCGCTCCTCAAGAGTGCGGAGGACGAATTCCTTCTGTCGATCCATGCCTCGAACACTATGCAAGTCCTATTAATTCTGTGTAACCGGGGTTCGGCCAGCGGCCTCTCGGGACTTCCGAAGTGGGCGGCTGGCGAGCCGGGGTCGACCTAAGGCCGGCAACGCAGATTCGGCGGCGGCAGCGTCCCATTGAGCAGGTAGCCGAGCACTGCGGTATCGATGCACTGGTTGCCACCGAACACCGCGGTGTGCTGGGTGCCGTCAAAGGTGATCAGCGGGGCACCAAGTTGGCGAGCCAGGTCCACCCCGGCCTGATATGGGGTGGCCGGGTCGTGCACGGTCGAGACCACGATGGCCTTACCCCGCGCGACCGGCGCGGCGGCGTGCGGCGCCGAGGTCGCCGGGACCGGCCACACTGCGCAAAGATCACGCGGCGCATAACCGGTGAACTGCCCGTAGCTAACAAACGGCGCGGCTTGGCGGAACCGCCGGTCAGCGTCCACCCAGGCGGCCGGATCCGTCGGCGTTGGCGCGTCGACGCAACGGATCGCGTTGAACGCGTCCTGGTCGTTGCTGTAGTGCCCGGCGCTGTCGCGACCGTCGTAGTCGTCTGCAAGCAACAGCAGGTCGCCTGCGTCAGTGCGGCGCTGCAGTCCAAGCAGACCACTAGTCAAAAACTTCCACCGCTGCGGAGTGTAGAGCGCGTTGATGGTGCCGGTGATTGCGTCGGAATAGCTCAATCCACGGGGATCCGAGGTCGGTCCCGGTTTGTCAACCAGCGGATCAACAAGGGCGTGGAAACGGTTGACCCATTGGGCCGGATCGGTGCCCAATGGGCAGGCCGCCGAGCGGGCGCAGTCCGCGGCATAGTCGTTGAAGGCAGTCTGGAATCCGGCCATTTGGTTGACATTTTCTTCGATCGGGCCCCTGGTCGGGTCGATCGCGCCGTCGAGCACCATTGCTCGCACATGGGTGCCGAACGTCTCGAGGTAGGCAGTCCCCAACTCCGTGCCATAGCTAAATCCGAGATAGCTGATCTGATCGTCGCCCAGTGCCTTACGAACCATATCCATGTCGCGAGCGGCCGATGCCGTGCCGACGTGAGCCAGGAATCCCGGGCCCATGCGGTCGACACACTGTTGCGCTAATTGTCGATAGAGCTGCTCGATGTGCGCAACGCCAGCCGGGCTGTAATCGGCCATCGGCTCTCGCCGGTAGGCGTCGAATTCGGCGTCGGTGCGGCAGCGCAGCAGAGGCGTCGAATGCCCGACCCCTCTTGGGTCGAAGCCCACCAGGTCGAAGTGGCGAGTGAGGTCGGTGTCTTTCAGAGCTGGCGCCATCGAGGCGACCGTGTTGACCGCAGACGCCCCGGGCCCCCCGGGGTTGACAAGCAACGAACCGATCCGCTGACCAGTCGCGGGAACGCGAATCAGCGCCAACTTGGCTTGTGGCCCACCGGAGTTGTCGTAGTCGATCGGGACCGACACCGTCGTGCACTGCGCGGTCGGGATGACGCGGGTGTCTCCGATGAATCCGCTGCACGAACCCCAGGCTTGGGGCGGCGCGACGACCGCCGGCACTGGGTTGGTGTTCTGACCGGCATCGGGTTCTGGTGTCGCGCTGGCCCGAAGCGGTGCTGCCACAGATTGACTGGCCAACAACAGCCCTACCGATACCAGCGCCAAACTCAACTGTCTCAGGCGCCACATGGCCGCCATCGTCTCACTCTCTAATACCTGTGGCGGCGCGAAATGGTCACGCCTTGATCTCTAGTCAATCGGCACGTACCGGAGAACGGCAAGCCTCCGCCGCGCCGCGCCGAGCGCGGGCCGCATCGGCGCCTAGCGCAACGCTAACACTTGGCACCGCTGGGCGGTGTCGTGCCGCCGATCAGATACGCCGTCACGTAGTTGTCAATACAACTGTCGCCCTGAAACACCACGGTGTGCTGGGTACCGTTGAAGGTCAGCAGGGAGCCGCGAAGCTGACTCGCCAAATCAACTCCGGCCTTGTAGGGCGTCGCCGGATCATGCGTGGTCGATACCACAACCGTCGGCACCAAGCCGGGAGCCGAGATGGTATGCGGCTTGCTGCTCGGCGGGACTGGCCAGAATGCGCAGGTACCCAGTGGCGCGTGGCCAGTGAATTTGCCGTAGTTCATAAACGGCGCAACCTCACGTGCTCGGCGGTCTTCCTCGATGACCTTAGAACGATCGGTAATCGCAGGCTGGTCAACACAATTGATCGCCACTCGCGCATCAGTGGCATTGGAGTAATGCCCGCTACCATCGCGTCGCATGTACATGTCGGCCAGAGCAAGCAGCGTATCTCCGCGATGGTCTACTAGCTCTGCCAGCCCGTCGGTCAAGTGGTGCCAGAAATTGGGTGAGTACAGCGCCATGATGGTGCCCACGATCGCGTCGTTGTAGCTCAGCCCGCGCGGGTCCTTCGTCGGTACCGGCCGGCTGACCGTAAGGTCGTCAGGGTCGACCAGCGGGTCAACCAGGCTGTGGTAGACATCAACCGCTTTAGCCGGGTCAGTGCCCAGCGGACAGGTCGAGTCGTTGGCGCAGTCGGCGGCATAGTCGTTGAATGCTTCCTGGAATCCTTTGGCCTGGCGCAAGTTCGCCTCGATGGGATCGGCGTTGGGGTCGACAGCACCGTCCAGGATCATCGCCCGTACCCGCTGTGGATAGGCTTCGGCGTAGGCGCTGCCGATCCGCGTGCCATAGGAGTAGCCGAGGTAGGTCAATTTATCGTCACCTAGCGCCGCGCGGATGGCATCCAGATCCCTAGCGACGTTGACCGTCCCGACATTCTCCAGGAAGTTCTTGCCCATCTTGTCGACGCAGCGACCGACAAATTGCTTGGTTTCGTTCTCCGTTCGCGCCACGCCTGCCGGGCTGTAGTCAACCTGAGGCTCGGCGCGAAGCCGGTCGTTGTCCGCGTCGGAGTTGCACCAAATCGCCGGCCGCGAAGACCCCACCCCACGGGGGTCGAACCCAACAAGGTCGAACCGCTCGTGAACCCGATTGGGCAATGTCTGGAAAACGCCCAACGCGGCCTCGATGCCGGATTCACCGGGGCCACCCGGATTGATTACCAGCGAACCGATCTTGTCTCCTGTCGCCGGAAAACGAATCATCGCTAGCGACACCACGGCGCCCTCGGGACGGTCGTAGTTGACCGGCACGGCGAGCTTGCCGCACAGCGCACCGCCGGGGATTTCCACCCCGCCGAGGGATCGGCACGGCTTCCACTCAATCGGCTCACCCAGCTTCGGCTCGGACATGTGCGCGCGCCCATCGACCACGCGGATGCAGCCCGAGAGAACCATCGCCACGGCGGCAATCACGGTCCAGATCAGCAGCATGCGCGCGATCTTGTCGCGGCGAAAAAAGCCCATACCTTCTATGCTGCCAGAGATCGCTGGAAAACCGTGGTTACCGGGTCCCTGCCACCAGTTCTTCCATGCCACGGGCAAACTCGTCAGCCATTTCCCACAGGTCCGGCAGCAGTTCTGGGCATGCGATGAGCCCGACGTCGAGACTACCGTTCAGCGACATCACGGTGATATTGAGTCCTGAGCCGTGAAAGATCGGCCCTAGCGGGTACATCGCCTTGACCTCGCAGCCCAACATGTAAAGCGGGATTTGCGGACCCGGCACATTGGAGATCACCAGATTGTGCACCGGCAGGCTCTCGGTAAACCGGGTCCGGGCATAGACCCGCATCGCGGCACCGAAGACCGCCGGCGCGGCGAACTCTGACCAATCCTGCAAGAGCGTGGCACCGATTGCTGAACTATGTTGCTTAGCAACGGAATTAGCTTCGGCAATAGCCTTCAGACGCTCGACCGGGTCGACAATTTGAGTTTCCAGACTGGAAAACATTCCCGAAACCTGGTTGCGCCCGGCACGATCAGATTTTCCGTGCACCGACACCGGCACCATTGCGACGAGCGACGAATCAGGCAAGATTTTGCGGTCAGCCAAGTATTGCCGGAGCACCCCGGAGACCAAAGCCATCACCACGTCGTTGACCTTGACTCCGAAGTAATTCTTCACCGTCTTGATGTCCTCGAGATCCAGCTCGGCGTAGGCGATGTTTCGGCGGCCGCTGATGGTGGCGTTGAATGCGGTTCTCGGCGCAGTGAACGGGCGCGCCATAGTCCGGCCGTCACGCGCCCGCTGCAGTGTCGAGACCAACGAGGACACCGTCTCCGGCACCATGTTGGCCAGCTGCAGTGGCCTGCCGGCAAACTTCAATAGTCCGCCAGCAGCGATCTGCCAGCCGCTGGCGCCGCCGACGCCGTCCACCGGATCGGGGGCGGGCGCATCGGCTTCGGTGGTGCACAGCTGCGACATAAGGTTGGCCCCTGTCACCCCGTCCACGCCAGCATGGTGAACCTTGGCCATTAGCGCCACCCGGCCGTCGCGATGGCAGTCAGTGCCCGCCACACCTTCAATGACCCACATCTCCCACAGCGGCCGGTTGCGGTCCAGCGGTAACGACGCAATATGACCGCAGATCTCCGACAATTCAGCCCGCCCGCCAGGTGGCGGCAACCCGATGCGATGCAAATGCCGATCGACTCTGAAGTTGTTGTCATCCACCCAGACCGGATGGTCGAGGTTCAGGGGGCTGTTGGCAAGCTTTTCGCGGAACTCCGGCATCGCCTTGAGCCGCAGCGACAACGCGTCACGCAAGCGGTCGAAGGTATAGCCGCCCGGCGCTGTCGAGGTATCCAACTCCATGATCGAGCAAACATGCAGAGGCTGAGTGGAGGTTTCCAGATACAGAAAGCTGGCATCGAGCCCACTGAGCCGCTGCATGTGTCGATGGTATGCGGATGGGGGCGCGTGGTGCACCCGCGCGGAACAGATGGCAGACTATTGGGGTCAGACGAACCCGGGGACCCACCAGCGCTAGACCTGAGGGCCACGAGGATCGACCCGACCATCCCTTAAGGACAGTGATGTCTGAGCAGAATATCTATGGGCCTGGCCCATCCAACCCGCCTGCCACGCCCCGGACCAAGATCCGCACCCACCACCTTCAGAAAATGAAGGCCGAAGGCCAAAAGTGGGCCATGCTCACGACCTACGACTACACGACCGCCCGAATCTTCGACGAGGCCGGCATACCGGTTCTGCTGATCGGTGATTCAGCCGCCAACGTGGTCTACGGCTATGACACCACGCTGCCCGTTTCGATTGACGAGCTGCTCCCGCTCGTCCGCGGCGTAGCGCGGGGCGCGCAGAACGCCTTGGTAGTCGCCGACTTGCCATTTGGCAGCTACGAAGCTGGACCTGCTGCCGCGCTAGCCAGCGCCACCAGGTTCATGAAAGAGGGCGGCGCGCACGCAGTCAAGCTTGAGGGCGGTGAGCGAGTAGCCGAGCAGATCGCCTGCCTGGCCGCCGCGGGCATCCCGGTGATGGCCCATATCGGCTTTACCCCGCAAAGCGTCAACAGTTTGGGTGGCTTCCGGGTGCAGGGCCGCGGTGACGCTTCGGAACAAACGATCGCGGACGCGATCGCCGTCGCCGAGGCGGGAGCGTTTTCGGTCGTGATGGAGATGGTCCCGGCCGAGCTGGCCACCCAGATCACCGGCAAGCTCACCATTCCCACAATCGGGATCGGAGCCGGTCCCAACTGTGACGGCCAGGTCCTGGTATGGCAGGACATGGCCGGCATGAGCAGCGGTAAACCCCCCCGATTCGTCAAGCGATACGCAGACATTGCCAGTGAACTGCGAAGTGCAGCAATGAAATACGCGGACGAAGTAGCCGGCGGCGTATTTCCAGCTGACGAACACTGCTTCTGAAATCGCATCCGAATCGCCGGGCGTCCAGCGCCATCTTCAGTCTGCGACTATCTCGCCGCACCGGTTTTTCAGATCGGTCAAGGGCTGACGAATGCCCCGAAGTTCAGCGTGCACCTGCGGATGAGAATCCATGTACTGCTGCAGCTGATCGCGCATATCCCCGCGCGACTGGCCCTTCAAACTGGTGAAATAGTCGTTGACTTCAGGATGTGTGAACAAGTAGACGGATGTGGCCGCAGCAACGCCTGCCGACACCCCGGCCACGTCGGCAGCCGTACAGTTCGGCGCTGCCGGCGCGGGTTCGGCAGATGCCAAGCCGGTCGAACCCAGATACGTGGTTGCGCTCAACGCGGCGGCGACTATTCCACCAGCAACGATGCGGGATGGGAAACAACCAACAAATATCATGGAAAGCTCCTTCATCAGATATCTGACAGCCGAGCCGCAGCGGTCGCTGATGCCGAAGACGATATGCGGTTTAGGTGATTGGCATCGACCAAACAAGCCCAACCCGTACGACCGGCTGGATACCCTTTGGTCGATATACTCCAATCCTCAGTCCGCCCGCCGAACTGCGACACCGACTCGGTGGTGTTAGGGAGGAGATCGAGGATGAAGCGACACGGTTGGACCAGGCACCTATTGGCTCTGCTGATCTTGTCGACGTTTGCCCTGGGTTTCGGGGCTACGGCTATAGTGCGGTCTACAGGCGTTGCCCAAGCCGATGTGTGCGTCAACGTGGGTCGGCGTGTTTCGGTGATTGGGTGCGCCAATGTCGCCGATGCCATTTCCCGCTATGCCCCGCCACCCGGCTACTACGCCCCGCTGCCCGAAGACTATCCGCCGCCACCACCGCCCTAAGGTGAGTTCGGCCTCGAATGTCCGAGGCGAGCGCCAGCCAGACCCGCTGCGGAGACAGCCACAGCGACACGACCACACACGACCGCCCAGCATCGTGGCAGCGTGTTTTCACCGGAGGCGGCAATGCCTGTAAAAGCGTCAAAAGCGTCGCGTCAGCTGGAGGTGGAGCGCAAGTTCGACGCCGTCGAATCCACAGTGCCGCCGTCATTCGACGGCATCGCAGCGGTGGCCCGCGTCGAAAAGTTGCCCGTCCAATCGCTGGATGCGGTGTATTTCGACACGCCCGCACAAGACCTGGCGCGCAACCGGGTCACCCTGCGCCGCCGCACCGGTGGCCAGGACCCCGGTTGGCACCTCAAACTGCCGGCTGGACCCGACGCCCGCACGGAGTTGAGAATGCCGCTTGCCCCATGCGGCGGCGCTGCTGGGAACACCGCGCCCACAGAGTTGCTCGATGTCGTGCTTGCGATTGTTCGTGACCGACCGGTTGAACCGGTCGCCCAGATCACGACCGAGCGCGAAAGCCAAGTGTTGTACGACGGCCGCGGCGTCGCTGTAGCCGAGTTCTGCAACGATCGCGTTACCGCCCGGTCCAGCACAAAGTGCGATAGCTCCGACTCGGACCCGGCCGCGCAACAGTGGCGCGAATGGGAGTTAGAAATCGTGGCATCAAACGGTTCAGCCGACCGGGAACTACTGGATCGGCTGAGCAACCGGCTGCTCGATGCGGGCGGTTCGCCGGCGGGGCACGGATCCAAGCTGGCGCGGGTGCTCAACGTGAAGCCTGCGCCCGCCGGCACGCAACCGTCAGACCCAGTACACCGTGCGGTGGCCCAACAAGTAGCTGAGCTGCTGGCATGGGATCGCGCGGTGCGTGCCGACGCCCATGATGCCGTACACCAGATGCGGGTCACCATACGCAAGATCCGAAGTCTGCTCCGTGAGTCTCAGGATTTGTTCGGACTGTCCGACAACGCGTGGGTCATCGACGAACTTCGCGAGCTGGCCGGAGTCCTCGGCGTGGCACGCGACGCGGAGGTGCTCGGCGAGCGTTACCAGTGCGAACTGAATCGGCTCGCACCCGCGTTGGTGCGTGGTCGGGTTCGGGAACGTCTGGTCAACGACGCACAACGCCGCTATCAAACAGGGCTGCGCCGTTCGTTGGTCGCAATGCGATCGCAACGCTATTTCCGGCTCCTCGACGCTCTCGACGAAATGGTTGCTATACGCCCGGCCGCCAGTTCCGGCCAGGCAGTCGAACCGGTGGCCCCGGTGGGAATAGAAGCGGCGTACAGGCGGGTCCGAAAGGCCGCAAAGGCGGCGAACGCCGCCGCTCAAGGCGACCCGGACGATGGCGCACAGCACAACGAGGCGCTACACCAGATCCGTAAGCGCGCCAAGCGCCTGCGCTACACCGCGGCAGCGACCGGAGCGAAAGAGGTGTCCCAGCAGGCTAAAGCCATTCAGACGTTACTCGGCGACCATCAGGACAGCGTGGTCAGCCGGGAGCGCCTGATTCACGAAGCCAATGCAGCGCATGCTGCGGGAGAGGACACGTTCACTTACGGCCTGCTCTATCAACGGGAAGCCGACCTGGCTGACAGTTGCCGTGAGCAACTCGACGCCGCCCTACGCAAGCTAGACAAGTCGGCGCGCCACGCACGACGCTAAGCCAGAACGGAACTGTCAATATTGTCCGTTGACCGGCTGTGTGATTGATCGCGCGCCCTCGGATTGGCGCTTTCAGGTTGTGGCCGTCAGGTCACTGCCTTTGGTCTCGCTAATCTGCCAGACAGCAAGCAACGTCAACGATTGGTGGCGTCTTAGGACTGGTGTAAAAACGCTGGGCGCATGTTCCTGGTGGTCATGTTACGCGGCGGTGGTGTCGGTCGTGGTTGTTGTGGTGGGGGGATGCAGTGGGCGGGGTGGCTCGAGCAGTTGGTGGCGTAGTTCTTGGAGGTGGCGGCTGGTCGCTGATGTTTGGGTGACTCCGCGCCAGCCGCGGCTGGCGCGGTCGAGGACGGCCCATACCAGCGACAGACAGCTGGTTTCGCCGGGTAGGCGGCCGATGACCTTGACCCGGCGACGGGATTCTCCGAAGGTGCGTTCGATGAGGTTGGAATGGCGGATGCGTGTCCAGTGTTGGCGGGGGAAGCGCAAATGCACGCTCAGCGAGGCGAAGTCGTTGGCCAGGCAAGCGACCGCGGCTGGGTAGAGCCCGCGGTATGTGGTGGTGAACTCCTCGGCGCGGCGGGTGGCTTCATCCACGGCCTGCTGGCCGGGTGGCTGGTCAATGTCATCGAAGATCGACCAGAACGCGGCTTTGATCTCGTCCTGGACCGCGACAGGTGTCTTGGCGATGACGTTACGGCAGCGATGGATCAGACACCGCTGACGCAGGCTTGCCGGAAACGTGGTCTCCCATGCGGCGATCAGGCCCGGCGCCCCGTCGGAGATGCCCAGTAGCGGCGGGCGTAGTCCCCGGTTCCTCAGGTCAGCCAAGAAGTCGGCCCACGCATCAGCCGACTCCGCTGCGGCTGGGGCCAGCCCAATAAACAGGGGCTTGCCGTCGGTGCAGATGCCCCAGGCGGCCAGCACCGGCTCGGCCGGGGCGTTGGGATGCATCCGAAAGTTCGAGGCATCCAAGAACAGGTAGTCCAACACCAGCTCATCAAGGCGTCGAGACGACCACGCAGCGAACTCGTCTTTGATGGCCGCACAAATCCGGCTCACCGTCGAGCGCGACAACGCCGCCTGCGAGCCCAGCACCTCGGCCAACGCGGCCTCGATGTCGCGATCCGACAAACCGCGCACCCATCCCGAAATCACCAACGCCTCCAGAGCGTGGGTGCGCGTCACCCCGGCACCGAATAGCCGCGAACAGAACCGCTCGTCGGTGTCGCGTAGTTTCGGGCGGCATAATTCGACCGAGCCCATCGTGGTCTTCACCGTCGCCGGCGGTTGATACCCATTGCGGTACCCGCCCGGGCCGTCCTGAACCCGACGCTGGTGACGGGCTCGGCCCAACACTGCTTCTACCTCGGCCTCCACGGCGACCTGAAACACCAGACGCACCGATAACCGCCCGACCTCCTCCAAAATCTCGGTCAACGGCCGCTCGGTCGCGGCGAACAACTGATCCATCTCAACACGCACACGCTCAATCGGCGATACTCGCTTGGTCACGGGCGTAGCCCCTCCTTCATAGCTTTCGTCGGTTGCGACGGAACCTACGCCCGTGACCATTTACACCAGCGATGAGACGCGACCTCACGATTCCGCAGCCCATCGCCAGCGCAACCAAAGGGCCGCTACGCGGCCCCGAGACCAGCACGCTACTTGCGATTAACGGCGTGAAGCCGGCACCGATGAGCGCTGCGAGCTGATATCCCATCGACGCTCCCGTGTAACGGATAGCGGTTCCGAATACCTCTGCAAGCAATGCTCCCAACGGTGCGAACATCGCCGACTGAATGACCTGACTGATCATCATCGCGACGATGAACACTGGTAGCGAACCGGTCCCGACCATGGCGTAGAACGGCCACGCGTAGGCAACGATTCCGATCGCACCGGCCACGATGACGGTGCGGCGCCCAAGGCGGTCGGACAACGCGGAGAAAACAGGGATGGTTATCAAGGCGTTGGCGGCCATCAACACCAGAACGGTCGTGACATCGGATCTCTCATAACCGATGGCTACGGCGTAGAAGATCATGTACGTGCTGTTAAGAGCAGTCAACGCGAACGGCCCGACGCCAACGCAGCACGCAAGCACAAGAGAGCGGGGACGGCGCAGCAGCATCAGCAACGGTATTGAGTTGTCAGGTGTTCCAGCCGTGGTGTGGGCTTTGTGGAAAACAGGGCTCTCCGGAATGCCAAGCCGGATATACAAGCCAACCGCAATCAAGATGACGCTCGCCAGGAAAGGAAGACGCCATCCCCATGTCAGGAAGGCGGCCTCAGGCAGATAGGTAACAGCGGCAGCCGCCGCGGCCGCGAGAAGTCCGCCGATCGCTGACCCCATTTGCATGAAGCCGTTCCACATGCCGCGGCGCCCCGGATCAGCATGCTCGGTAACCATCAACGTGGCGCCGCCCCATTCCCCTCCGATCGCTACACCTTGAATGACGCGCAGCGTGACGAGGATGACGGGCGCGGCCACACCAATCGCTGTGTATGTCGGGACCATCCCTATCAGCACACTCGCGACACCCATCATGGCCATGGTGACTACAAGGATTGATTTGCGCCCACGCCGGTCACCGAAGTGGCCGAAAAGGACTCCCCCAAGTGGACGCGCCACATAGCCCGCTGCCAAAGTGCCGAAGGCTGCAATCGCGGCCGCTGATGGGTCGGACTGCGGAAAGAAAACCAGACCGAATACCAGCGCGCTCATGGTGCCGTACAACAAAAAGTCGTAGTACTCGAAGGTGATGCCAAGCAGGCTGGATATTGCGACACGCCGCATCGGCGCTTCGTGGTCAGGTGCCTCGGTGAACTCTTCTGATGAAGAAGCGCGCATGTAGCCTCCACCCGTTGCGCTCTTATTGTGACGACCGATATCTGAAGATTTGCTTTCATGCTGTAGCCGGCGGTGGCCCTGGGATGGTGCCGTGTCCACCCCCTGCCGCCTGACTTAGGGAAACGAACAGTGGCCAGGGTAGTGTCGGCCTAGAGAGCCCCGCCACTCGTTAGCCCGTGCGGTCGAGACGCTGGACACCTACACCCACCTGCGACCCGATTCTGACGATCGGACCAGGGACGCGATCGACTCGGCTCGGATGTACTGCCGAAGACTGCAGCTCCGACTAGCAAAATGCTCGGGTCCCCGGTCAGGGCGGACGAGTTGGCCTGTAAGCCGGATTCTGTTCCCCACCACCGCGGCTCAACCAACGGTGGTACGGGCGGCGACCATCCATCTGGGCACGCCGTTGCCGGGTACCTCAAGCGGCCTACCCGCAGGCTCGGGCGAGCAACCCTCGAACACCTGCGCGGCCACACTTTCGGTGTGGCCTTCTTGGCCTTGCTTCGGGTGGGGTTTGCCTAGCCACCCCGGTCACCCGGGATGCTGGTGCGCTCTTACCGCACCGTTTCACCCTTACCACCACGAAGGTGGCGGTCTGTTTTCTGTGGCACTTTCCCGCGAGTCACCTCGGATTGCTGTTAACAATCACCCTGCTCTGCGAAGTCCGGACTTTCCTCGACTCGGCACCGGACCACTCGGTCCAGCGCCGGCCGCGGCCGCCCAGCCAACTCGTCCGCGAACATCACCGTACTCGCTACCGCACCGCTAGGCCAGCGGCGTTGCGCCGACTGCGTTACCCGCAGCCATCTACTTCGACGCATGTTCTGCCGCACTACAAGCGAAGCACGCGTAAGCCAAAGCGATACCATCGCCACGCGCATTGCTGCGACGAATACACCACTATACGTAGTCGGTGTGGTTCACCAGACGCACCGATGACGCCCCGTCGGAATAGAACTCGGCGATGCTCAGCGAAGCCAGATCAAGATGCAACCGGTACAGAACCCCCGGACCGGCGTCCAAGGCCAGACGCAACAACATTTTGATCGGCGTGACATGAGAGACCACCAACACCGTCGCACCTTCGTGGGCCGCCACTATGCGGTCACGTCCCCGGCGAACCCGCTGCAGCACGTCATCGAAGCTTTCACCGCCCGGCGGCTTGATGTCGGCATCCTGCAACCAGCGGCGGTGTAAATCAGGATCGCGTTCAGCGGCTTCGGTGAACGTCAGGCCTTCCCACGCACCGAAATCGGTCTCGATGAGATCTTCGTCGACGGCCACCTCCAAGCCCAGCGCGCCGGCCGCTGTTTTCGCGGTTTGGTAGGCCCGCTGCAGCGGTGAGGAGACCACCGCGGAAATCCCACCGCGTTGAGCCAGATACCGTGCCGCCGCCTCAGCCTGGCGCCGGCCAGCGTCGTTCAGACCGGGGTTGCCGCGCCCCGAATAGCGCCGTTGCACCGAAAACTCGGTCTGCCCGTGCCGCAACAACAACAGCCGGGTGGTCGTGCCGCGCGCACCCGTCCAACCGGGAGCTGTGGGGGATTCGGTCGCCAAGTCTTTGCCGGACCCGGCAACCGGAACGGTGGCTTTTTCCACGTCGCGCTTAGCGTGCGCAGCGGCATCCATCGCCTCGTTGGCCAATCGGTCGGCATGCGAATTTTTGGCCCGCGGAATCCACGTGAAATTGATCTGGCGAAACTGCGACGCGAGCGCGCGAGCCTGAGCATTGAGCTGAACCAAGTCGGGGTGTTTGACCTTCCATCGGCCCGACATCTGCTCCACCACCAGCTTGGAATCCATCAGAACGGAGGCTTCGGTGGCGCCCAACTTCACGGCGTCGTCCAAACCTGCTATCAAGCTTCGGTACTCAGCGACGTTGTTCGTTGCCCGGCCGATCGCCTGCTTGCTCTCGGCAAGCACAGTCACATGGTCTGCAGTCCACACCACCGCTCCGTAGCCCGCTGGGCCGGGGTTCCCCCGCGATCCACCGTCAGCTTCGATGATTACCTTCACTGGCCGAACCCTTTGACCCGCAATAGGATCGCCCCGCATTCCGGACACCGCACCACATCGTCCTCGGCAGCCGCCGAGATACTGGCCAGCTCGCCGCGGCCGATCTCGATCCGGCACGCGCCGCAACGATGCCCCTGTAAAGGCCCAGCACCCGGCCCTCCCCCGGCACGCTGTCGTTCGTACAGCTCAGAAAGGCGCGGGTCCAGCGCCGCGGTCAGCGCGTCACGTCGCGATGAATGGTCCTGGCGTGCCTGATCGATCTCGGCAAGCGCTGCGTCGAGGTCTCCTCGGGCGCCCACCAAGTCGTTCTGCAGCCCCGCGAGCAGACTCGACTCAGCTGACAGCTGAGTCTGCAGCTCCTCACGGCGCTCCATCACCTCCAGCAAAGAATCTTCCAGACTGCCCTGACGGCGCTGCAAGGTGTCCAGCTCGTGCTGCAGATCAGACAGCTGCTTGGCGTCGGTCGCACCCGATGTCAGCAACGAGTGGTCTCGGTCCTTACGTTTGCGCACCGCGTCTATATCCGATTCAAATCGCGACACTTGGGCGTCCAAGTCCTCCAACGCGATCCGGACAGAAGCCAACCGATCGTTGGCAGCGTCGTGCTCAGCCTGTACCCGATCATGGGCCTCCTGCTGCGGCAGATGGTTGGCACGATGCGCGATCCTGGCCAGCTCCGCATCCAGGTTTGCCAGCTCCATAAGCGAACGCTGCTGTGCCACTTCGGCTTTCATGAAGAATCTCCCAAAGACTCGTTCCCCACCGCTGTTGTCAGATTCCAGGGGTCGGTGCGGATGGTGCAGACCTGCACCGGCAACGTCACGCCAAAATGGGACCGCAGCACCTCGGCGGCCTGGCCGCACCAAGGGAATTCGCTCGCCCAATGCGCGACGTCGATCAAGGCAACATTCGAAGCACGACGATGCTCGTCGGCCGGGTGGTGGCGCAGATCAGCGGTGACATAGGCTTGGACGTCCGCGCTGGCAGCGCTGGCTAGCAATGAGTCGCCCGCACCGCCACACACGGCAACCCGCGAAACACGCATGTCAGGGTCTCCTGCGGCACGCACCCCCCACGACGTGCGCGGCAACGCGGCACCGACCCGAGAGACGAAGGCGTGCAGCGGCTCGGGTTGCGGCAGCGTGCCGATGCGCCCCAACCCGGCCTCCGCCGGTGGTGCCACCAGAGCGAAGATGTCGAACGCCGGCTCTTCGTACGGATGCGCGTTACGCAGTGCGGCCAGCACATCGGTCCGCAGTCGGGCCGGCGCTATGGCCTCGATCCGGTCTTCGGCTACCCGCTCAACAGTTCCGACACTGCCGATTGCCGGCGACGCACCGTCGTGCGGCAGGAACTGCCCGGTACCGGTCACGCTCCAACTGCAGTGCGAATAGTCGCCGATGTGTCCGGCACCAACCGCAAAGATTGCTTCCTGCAACGCTTCTGAATTCTCGCGCGGGACATAGATAACCCACTTGTCGAGATCGGCCACAGCAGGCAGTGGATCGAGCACGGCCTCGACATGCAAGCCAAGAGCGTGTGCTAGGGCATCGGATACTCCCGGGAACGCCGAATCGGCGTTGGTGTGCGCGGTGAACAAGGATCGCCCACTGCGAATCAAGCGGTGCACCAGCGCGCCCTTCGGGGTGCTGGCCGCAACCGTATCCACCCCCCGCAACAGCAATGGGTGATGGACGAGCAGCAAACTGGCCTCGGGAACGTTGTCGACGACCGCCGGTGTCGCGTCTACGGCGATGGTTACCGAATCCAACACATCATCGGGATCGCCGCACACCAGGCCTACCGAGTCCCACGACTGAGCAAGCTGCGGCGGGTATGCCTCGTCGAGCACCGCGATGACGTCCGCCAGCCGAGCACTCATCGGTGCCTCCCATTGTTCGCGCAATCGGTTACTTCGGCGATTGCCTGCACCAGCAACGGCCACTCCTTCCGCACTGCTGCCCGCAGGTAGCACCGGTCCAGACCGACGAATGTGTCACAACGGCGGATCGCAATACCTTTGTCGTGCAGTCGGCGACGGATCAGTTCGGCACTGGGCGTGCGAAACAACACAAACGGGGCCCGACCATCGACCGGTTCGACACCCACCGCCTCCAGACCGGCCACCATCTCCGCGCGCAGCGACGCCAACCGCACAGCGTCAGCGGCGGCCTCGGCGACGGCTTGCGATGCACAACAGGCCTCGATCGCCGTCAGCTGCAACGTGCCCACCGGCCAATGCGCGCGCTGCGTGGCCAACCGGGCCAGCACCTCGGGTGTGCCAAGCGCATAGCCGACGCGCAATCCGGCTAGTGCCCAGGTCTTCGTCAGACTGCGCAGCACCAGTACGTCGGGCAGCGCATCACCAGCCACCGACTCCGACTCCCCAGGTACCGAATCGGCAAAAGCTTCGTCGACCACCACAAGCCGCCCCGGCCGGCGCAACGCGAGCAGCTGCTCGCGGGTGTGCAGCACGGAGCTGGGGTTGGTCGGATTACCGACCACAACAAGATCAGCGTCGTCGGGCACCTGCACGCCGTCGAGGCTGAACGGCGGCTCTAAGACGACATGCCGCACGGGAACGTCGGCCGCGGCCAGCGCTACAGCCGGCTCTGCAAACGAGGGCGCGATGATCGCCGCCTGGGCCGGGCGCAGATTACTCAGTAATGCGAATCCTTCCGCTGCTCCGGCCAGCGGCAGGACCTCGTCGCGGGTTCGGCGGTGGCGGCGCGCGACCGCGTCTTGAGCGTCCGTTATATCCCTAGAGCCCGGGTAGTGGGCCAACTGCGGCAGCCGGGCGGCCAGTCGCTCTAGCAGCCATGACGGCGGTTGCGGATGACGGACGTTTACGGCGAAGTCCAGCATGCCGGGCTCGACGGCCTGATCACCGTGGTAACGCGACGTCAGGTAGCTCATCGACGCGCTGTGATCTGGATTGACCATCACTAGAACACTAGTGCGCCGCCAGACCAACCGATTATTGGGAGGACCGTCTCCTAATGGCAGGTCCATCGCGGAGAATGGACACGTGACAGCCACCGGCTCGGCGGGGAGCGACCTCCCGCCCCCATCCCGCGACATCGCCGAGCGGGCGTTGTCCACCCGCGCGACACCGCAGCTGGTGATCTTCGATCTGGACGGCACACTCACCGACTCGGCACCAGGGATAGTTGCCAGTTTCCGCCACGCACTCAGTCACATCGGCGCCGCCGTGCCCGCAGGTGACCTTGTCGCCCAGATTGTCGGCCCACCAATGCACGTTACGCTGCGCGCGATGGAACTCGGCGAGCACGCCGAGCAAGCTATCGCAGCCTATCGCGACGATTACACCTCGCGGGGATGGGCGATGAACAGCCTGTTCGACGGGATCGAACCGCTTCTGGCCGACCTTCGCAGCGCTCAGGTCCGCCTGGCCGTCGCCACCTCCAAAGCCGAGCCATCCGCACGGCGCATCCTTGCTCATTTCGGATTGTCGCACTACTTCGACGTCATCGCAGGCGCGAGTATTGACGGCGTCCGGAGCAGCAAAGTAGAGGTGCTTGCCCACGCTCTGGCACAGCTGCAACCCGTGCCCGAGCGCACTGTCATGGTCGGCGATCGCAGCCACGACGTCGAAGGAGCTGCCGCGCATGGCATCGACACCGTCGTGGTCGGGTGGGGCTACGGACATGCCGATTTTGCTGACCGGGCCTGCTCCGCGGGCGTAACGCATGCCGCGACCATCGACGAGCTGCGGAGGGCCCTCGGTGTCTGACACAGCTTTACACGTGACCTTTGTCTGCACTGGCAACATCTGTCGTTCGCCGATGGCCGAGAAGATGTTCGCACACCAGATCCAGCGCCGAGGGCTGAGCGGCAGTGTGCGGGTTACCAGTGCGGGAACCGGGAACTGGCACGTGGGCAACGGGGCTGATACCCGGGCACGGTCGGTCTTGGGCTCCCACGGCTACCCCACCGACCACCGTGCGGCACAGGTCGACGCCGAGCACCTGGCAGCGGATCTGGTAGTGGCTCTGGGACGCAACCACGCCCGACTGTTGCGCCAGCTAGGGGTTGACGAAGACCGGCTGCGGATGCTGCGCTCATTCGACCCGCGGTCAGGTGCCCATGCCCTCGACGTCGAGGATCCCTACTATGGCGACCACGACGACTTCGAAGAGGTCTTCGCCGTTATCGAGGCCGCCCTGCCCGGCCTGCACACCTGGGTCGATGAGCGGCTCGCACAGAACGGACCAGGTTGATGCCCCGTTTTCTGTCACGCTTGGCATTCCTGCTCAGGCCAGGCTGGCTGGTATTGGCCCTGGTGGTTATCGCGTTCACCTATCTGTGCTTTATGGTGCTCACGCCGTGGCAGCTAGGTAAGAACACCAAAACGTCGCGCGAGAACCAGCAAATCGAACATGCCCTCAATGCCCCGCCGGTAGCGCTGAAAAGACTATTACCGCAGCAGGATTCGTCGGCTCCGGGCAGCCAGTGGCGCAGTGTTACCGCAACTGGGCACTACCTGCCGAACGTGCAGGTGCTAGCACGATTACGGGTGATCAACGCAAACCCGGCTTTCGAAGTACTGGCACCGTTCGCCGTCGACGGCGGACCGACTGTCCTGGTGGACCGCGGGTACGTGCGGCCTGAGCAGGGCTCTGGCGTTCCAGCGATCCCCCATCCGCCCCAAGAGCGTGTCACCATCACAGCCCGATTGCGCAACTCCGAGCCGATCGCGAGCCAGCAACCGTTCACTCAGGACGGTAACCAACACGTCTATTCGATTAACACCGAACAAATCGCAGCGGTGACCAAAGTTCCATTGGCCGGGTCCTATCTACAGTTGGTAGACGAACAACCCGGGGGGTTGGCAGCGGTCGGCGTTCCGCGGCTAGACCCAGGACCCTTCCTGTCCTACGGCATCCAATGGATCTCTTTTGGCATCCTGGCGCCGATCGGACTCGGGTATTTCGCCTACGCGGAGATCCGCGCTCGCCGCCGCGAAAAGCAGCAGGCTTCACCGCAGGGCAGCCCGATGACCGTCGAGGAGAAACTTGCCGACCGCTATGGGCGACGGATCTGAAGGCAGAAAGCGCTGACTAAGGCAGCCGCCGCCTGCACTGTCCGCGACAACACCACCGCGCGGCGCAGATCGGCTACCTCGGGGCGAACCCCGTCGCCGAGCGTAGGCCGGATCTGCAGCTCATGACGGTATTGGGTGGGCCCGCCCAGCTGCACGCCGAGCGCGCCGGCGAAGGCCGCCTCTACCACTCCCGCGTTGGGGCTAGGGTGCCGAGCGGCGTCACGGCGCCAAGCCCGCGACGCGCCCGCAGGCGAACCACCTACCACTGGCGCGCACAGGACGACCAGCGCCGCAGTCGCACGCGCGCCGACATAGTTGGCCACGTCATCTAAACGCGCCGCGGCCCAACCAAATCGGATGTAGCGCGGCGAGCGATATCCGATCATTGAGTCCAAGGTGTTGATGGCGCGATATCCCAGCACCGCCGGCGCCCCGCCCACGGCCGCCCACAGCAGCGGCGCCACCGCCGCGTCGGAGGTGTTCTCCGCCACCGATTCAAGTGCAGCACGCGCGAGTCCGGATTCGTCGAGCCGGGTTGGATCACGTCCACACAACGATGGGAGCAGCCGGCGCGCTGCCTCGACGTCACCGCTGTCCAGTAGATCTGACATCTGCATCCCTGTGCGCGCCAAGGATGCGCCGCCCACGGATAACCAGGTGGCCGCTGCGATCAATGTCATGGGCCAGAACCGTCCCTGGTATCGGGCACTTCGCTGCAATAACGCACCCAACGCACCGACCGCACCGACTAGTAGGCCAGTGTGCACCGCCCCGGCAGCCCTAGTGTCACGGTAAGTGTAATGCTCCACAGCTGCCGAACCTTGGCCAAACAACGCGACCGGATGGCCGCGCTTCGGATCGCCCAGGGCAAGGTCGGCCAAGTAGCCGGCCAACACGCCGATGATCCGGGTCCGCCGCGGTGACGCAAACACCCCGGCAGCGTCTCATACGTGGCCTACTGGCACCTATGCCGTCGTGGAGAGGGTTTCGCCGATGATGCGCTCCGTAGCCCAGGTCGCCGACCTGTTGCATCCGGCAGCTTTGCTGCCGCCAGCCGCGAACACGATCATGCAGCTGGCGTTGCCGAGTGTCAGATGCGGCCTAGCCGCACAGTGAGGTGGACATGCACCGGCCGCTGAACCCGGTTCAGCCGTGCCGAAAACCCTTGCCGGCGCGATCCTGCGGGTCAGAATCTAAGCCCAGGTAGCGGGCCCGCAGCCGATCCCACAATTCCAGTTGTCCCCAGGCGGGCTCGTCGCGGAGCTGCTGGTCGTTGGTGAGGAACGGGTTCGGCAGCATCAGCGTCATCATCTGTTCGTCACGACCGTTATACAAGCGCACACCCCAGGTGCTGGGGTGCCCGCCGCCGTCGACGCCGCGATATAGCTCGGCCCGTGTGCATCGGCGGATGCGACCGCGCTCTGGCCCGCTTGCGCGATGCTCTCCGATACACAGGTGAAAATGCCAACGACCGAAGTCGACCGTCGCGTAGCCATCTTGCACCGAGACGCGCTTGGGCGGATTCGGCGCCGCTACTTCCCACGCCGCGCCCTCCATGATGATGCCAAACCAAATTTCGTCCCAGTACTCGTCGAAGCACAGGTGGATCAAGTCCAGCAAGCTCTGCTCGTCAACGGGCAGCGGCCAACGCTGTTCGCGTCCGCCTCCATCGTTTTCGACAACCGGGGGGGTGTCCGTCTTGACATCGGTCATGACGCTTCCTTCCTTTCGCCCTATGTGCAAGAGCATCTTTGCAAACAGAGCACCGACCGCTGACCGGCATGCGGTAGGGTCCTGCGTAAGGCGATGACGATAGAGGAAGCCGGTGCGAATCCGGCGCGGTCCCGCCACTGTCATCGGGGAGCAACCCTCAAAGCCACGGCCGCAAGGTTGGAAGGCGAGGCGAGCATCGATCCGAGAGCCAGGAGACTCGCGTCATCGCGTCCTGCCAACCCGGGGCGGTGTACCCCGAGAGAGCTGACCCGTCATGATGCTGCGCGTCCTGCCCAAGGCCCGAACGGCCACCACGACCATTGTCACGTTGTCTTATCCAAGCGCGGGTAACCGGCGATGACCGCCCCGATCTGGATAGCTTCTCCCCCAGAGGTGCACTCGGCTCTGCTGAGCAGCGGCCCCGGTCCGGGGCCGCTGCTCGCGGCCGCAGGGGCGTGGAACGCGCTGAGCACCGCCTACACTGAGACGGCTGGCAAGCTGACCGCGGTGCTGGACGCCGCGCAGGCCGGGGCCTGGCAAGGCCCAACCGCCGAAGCGTACCTGGCCGCCCATGCGCCATATCTAGCGTGGCTGCTACAGGAAAGCGCCAACAGCTCCGCTGTGGCCGCCGAGCACGAAATCGCCGCCACCGCCTACACCACCGCACTGGCCGCGATGCCAACCTTGGCAGAGCTGGCCGCCAACCACGCCACCCACGCGGTATTGCTGGGGACAAATTTCTTCGGCATCAACACCATCCCGATCGCGCTCAACGAAGCCGACTACACACGGATGTGGATCCAGGCCGCCACCGTGATGAGCACCTACGAGAGCGTCGCCAACGTAGCGGTCGCGGCGGCCCCGCCGCCCGAACCGTCGCCGACGATTACCCAGTCGGTGGCAGCCGCCCAGCCGACACAACCAGAACCGCCCGCATGGTTTGAGGACTTACAGAAGTTTTTGGAAGGTCTTTTCCCTCGACCGCCATATCCCGACACCAACGACTTCCCGCTCTATCAGCAAATATTGAACTTCTTCCACGAGATCGGTTTCACCGAAATCCCAGATCCGCTCGCACATTTTTTTCAGTCGCTGAACGGGTCGTCGTTGCTGCCGCCGGTTGGTGTACCTGGGTCGTGGCTGGCGTTCACCGGCAACCCGCTGAGCTATCTCAACCCCGCCACCATCGCTTACGTGTTGGCGGTGCCACTGGATCCTGGGTCATACATCGCGTTTACGTCCATCGTCATCATCGACGACATACTGGCGATTCTGTACACCGCCGCATTTAACCCCTACGCTTTGCCCCTGGTCATAGCGCTGGCATCCGTCGAGATCATCGGCTCCACAATCGGCAACACCATCCAGTTGCTGCACTATCTGATCGAGCAGACCATCGTTGCCGTGATACCGGCCATCCTGCCGCTGGCGATCCCCTCCCTAGCTTCGCTGGCGATCGCACCGGTCGGGCTGGCGGGCCTAGCCGGCTTGGCAGGGCTGGCCCCCGTCGCGGCCGCACCGGTACCGCCCCCGCTGCCCGGGGTGTTTTCAGCTCCGCCTCCGCCCTCGCCACCCGCTCTCGCATCCCCGGCATCTGCACCGGCACCAGCACCGGCGGCACCGGCTCCAACACCCGCACCGCCCGCACTTGGCGGCCCACCGCCAACACCAGCGGGACCACCGTGGTCAACCATGGACGGAATGCTCTACATGGTCGGTGATCTGGGCTTGGGCGCCCAGCGGGCGGCCAGCACCAGTAGCCGCGCCCAGAAGACTCCAGTGCCCGACAGCACCGAAACCCCAACGGCTATAACGGCTCCTAAGGAACAGGTACAACGGCGCCGGCGGACGAGGGCTACCACGCTCGGCCGCGGTTATGAATACATGGATTTGGAACCGGAGCCAACCGTGACCGCCTCGGACCGCCATGCCGGACCACGCGGATTCACCGGCACCGCGGCCCGGGCGAGCGGTGCGAGACCGGCCGGGTTGGCCACGTTGGCCGAAGACGCGTTCGGGGGCAGCCCGCGGGCGCCAATGCTGCCCCACACCTGGGGCGCCGACTCAGCAGCACCTCCCGACAACGCGACCAAGGCTCCGCTGGCGCGACCATCCTGATACGACACTTGTTCACCCTTGGTCTGAAAGTCCGGGGCGGAGAATTCTGCACCGGAGCACCCGCAACACTTTCGGCGCCATGAGTGCAATCAAATTCACGCCGATGCTGGGGCGAACCGTTCGCTGGGGTCGAGTGCAGAGCCCATAGTTTCGGGCAGTAGGTAGGCACAGATAAGGCTGACTACCGCCGTCATCGCCATCATCAGACCGACAGCCCAGCTACCGAGCGTGGCAAGCAAGGCGCCGGCAATAACTGGCGGAACAGCACCCCCGAATATTCCGCCGAGGTTGAGTGCCAGTCCCGCGCCGGTATAGCGGTAGCGGGTGGCGAAAATCTCCGGGATGAATGCCGCCAGGGGCCCGAAGGTCACACCGAGGATCGCGGGGGTCACCACCATGTCGACCGCGAATAGCACTGGTGAGCCGGTATCGATCAAGGGGAATACAGCCGCCGACCACGGTAGGGCCAGAGCCAGTCCGAACAAGATGATGCGTCGACGTCCCAGGGTGTCGCACAGGCGTGCCGACAAGGCGATGAACACCATCACTGCCAGCCCGCTGAGCATCCCGACTCCAAGGACCAGATTACGTGGATGCCCAATCTCGGTATTGGCGTAGCCAAGCAGATAGGTGCCACCGAGAAAGCCGAACGTGAAGGGGGCCAGCATGACTCCGGCCGCGAGCATGACTTGACGGAGCTGACTATCGAGCAGCTCTCGCAGGGGCGCTTTCGACGTGGCGTTGCGAGCGCTTTCCGCGACGAACACCGGCGTTTCAGCGATGTTGAGCCGAACGTAGAAGGCTATGAGGACCAGGACCGCACTAAGCAGAAACGGCAGCCGCCACCCCCAGGTCATAAATGTCCGGCTCTGTTCACCGATGGTGAAATTGATGACCAAGAATACTCCGGTGGCCAGCACACTTCCAGCGCCGACGCCGAGCTGGGTGAACATTCCATACGTTCCACGCTTGCCGTGGGGAGCGTATTCGGCGCTCAATAGCGCTGCGCCGGCCCATTCGCCGCCCACCGCGAATCCCTGCAACAGTCGCAAAGTGACCAAAATAAGAGGTGCGGCTATCCCAATTGACGCGGTTGAAGGAACCAGCCCGACAGCGACAGTCGACATGCCCATGGTGACCAAAATGACGACCAGGGTCTTCTTCCGGCCAATCTGGTCACCGAAATGCCCGAAAAACGCCGCCCCCAGCGGACGGGCGAAGAAGGCTGCGGCGAACGCCGCGAACGAGGCGACCATCCCAACAGTGGGCCCCAGATCGGGGAAGAACACGTCGGGAAAGACAAGCGCGGCAGCGGTGCCATAGATGAAGAAGTCGTAGTACTCGATCGCGGTTCCCACAAAGCTCGCCATCGCTACCCGTCTCAATGGTGTCGCTCGTACAGACCGAATTGAACTCACCCCCAACGCTTCTCGACCGTCGATGTCGTTGATCATGTGCGCTCCTCCTGCATGGGGGTTCGGGTAGCCAGATAGGTGAGCCCATTCGGGCGCCGTGCGGCTCAGGATGCAGCTCACGAAGCCCGATCCCTGCCACCCGTGGACTCCGTGTCTGCACCCTATTGTTTGCGCTGGGCGACCGCACTTTGGCCGGATGCAACCCAATGTCGACGGCGACGCTAGGTACGAGCCCCAACAGCTGACCAACTATTGTGTAAGGAACTCAGCAAATTCAATGTGTTGAGCAGGATGCTCTCCTCAGCGCAGCCACGACCAACAACCGCATCGACAGTCGTCGATAGCTGCCCAGTCGAGGAAACATGCTTATGCTCGAAGTGATCGACAAAGGTTCATCCAGCAAATCCCGTCCGGTGCCACTACTCTTTGTCCACGGCGCCTGGCAGGCCGCGTGGTGCTGGGACCAACACTTCCTCGACTTCTTCGCCGCGAAGGGGTACCGCGCCCTGGCGGTGAGTCTGCGCGGACATGGAAACAGCTCGTCGGCGAAACCGCTTCGAACTTGCTCAATTGCCGACTACGTCGAAGATGTCACCGCGGTTGCGGACAGTTTGCCCACAAAGCCAGTGGTCATCGGTCACTCGATGGGCGGCTTCATCGTGCAAAAGTATCTAGAATCACGGCGAGCTCCCGCCGCCGTTCTGCTGGCGTCCGTGCCCCCGCAAGGAATCCGCGCGGCCATGCTGCGTTTCGCTAGAAGCCACCCCTGGCTCGCTGCTAAATCAGTGCTCACCGGCGACACCATGGCGCTTGTCAGCACCTCCGAACATATCCGCGAGTACATGTTCTCGCAGCGAACCCCGGAGCCGTTCGTCTCCGACTGTGCCGGGCGGTTTCAGCCAGAGAGCAAACGAGCGATCTACCTGGACATGATGTTTCTGAACCTGCCGACACCCGAACTCGTCACAACGCCGGTACTAGTTTTGAGCGGGCAGTGCGACGGAATCTTTGGCGACAAGGAAGCCCTCGCGACGGCACGGGCGTACAGCGCTCAGCCGGAACTGTTTCCGGATATGGGGCACGAGATGATGATTGAACCGGGATGGGCCGCAGTCGCCCAACGAATCCACATCTGGCTCGAATCACGCGAACTGACATTGACCCCAGCGCAACCAGATCAGCAGAAAAACCTAGGCTAGGTTCTACGGGCCATTCGCACTGGAGAGAACCGCTAATGCAGCGGCGATTGTCACACCACTGCGGTTGGTCGTGGCGGCAATCGCTCAACCCTGCCTCGCCAGAATCGATCCGATTAACCGGCTTCGGGTGTTGCAGCGCTCGGAAAGCATCCCCCCAAAAAGGTTTGCAGGCAGGCACAGCCTCATCCCGGTGGAGACAGACCTTGAGATGAATCCTGCCGACTCACAGCTGGACGCAGCAAATACCGGAAAAGTCACGCGCGTGCCGGTCCGATCGCAAGGGCGCGGAACCACAGATCGCCGGCCTGCTGTAGAACAATCCAAGACTGTATCGCCCCCTTCGTTTGGGCCCCGCAACAGGAGGACAACTAATGCCGCGCCGCAGACCCAAACCCAGAGGCGTCGACGTACCGCCGCAACCCATCAACGAGACCATTCAAGCTAATGGCTGGTCGGCGCCGGCGCACCGCTGGCTGGTGCTGGCGATCGTCGGTGCGGCGCAGCTGATGGTGGTGCTCGACACCACCATCATCAATATCGCTTTGCCCTCCGCACAGGCCGACCTCGGTTTCGGCACTGACAGTCGGCAATGGATCATCACCGCCTACTCGCTGGCATTTGGAAGTCTGCTGCTATTTGGCGGTCGGCTCTCCGATCAGATCGGGCGGCGGCGGACGCTGCTGATCGGACTACTCGGGTTTGCAGCGGCCTCCGCACTCGGCGGTGCAGCACCTGGATTCGCAACCCTCGTCTTCGCGCGCGCGTTACAGGGCGTATTCGCCGCCGTCCTGGCGCCCGCAGCATTGTCCACCCTGAACGTGACCTTCACCGAGCCCAAGGAACGTGGCAAAGCTCTCGGAATCTACGCTGCGATCTCTGCCGGGGGCGCGGTAGTCGGACTGATTCTGGGTGGCGCACTGACCGAGTGGCTGTCGTGGCGGTGGTGTTTGTATGTGAACCTGGTTTTCGCCCTACCGGCGGCCATCGCCGCAGTGGTCTTTGTCGCTGTCAAGGACACTAGCGACCGGAGCCGACGGCTGGACATCCCCGGCACTCTTGCGGTATCCGGTGGGTTGTTCTGCCTGGTTTATGGCCTGTCGAACGCCCAAACCCATGGTTGGGGCGACAGGCTGACCATCATCATGTTCGCTGCCAGCACGGTTCTGCTGGTCAGCTTTATCGCAATCGAGGCGTTGGTCCGCGAGCCATTGCTGCCCCTGCGTATCCTCGCCGACCGCAATCGCAGCGGGTCGTATCTAGCTATCGCGTTCGCCTTTTGCGCGATGTTCAGCGCGTCTTTGTTTCTCACCTATTTTGCGCAAAAGAACTTGGGCTACAGCCCTATGAAAACCGGCGTGGCGTTTCTCCCTCTCGCCGCCGGCATCGGCCTCTCCGCTGGATCGGCGAACACAATTCTCGTCCCGCGGTTCGGGCCACGCCCTTTGATCCCGTTCGGCATGCTGATCGCTGCGGGCGGCATGTTCTGGCTCGCACAGTTGGGCATCGATTCCGGCTACACCCACGATGTCATTGGCCCAGTGTTCACCCTCGGCGTCGGCATGGGCCTGACTTTCGCCCCCGCGGTCGCCACAGCTACGGCCAGCGTTGCCCACGAAGACGCCGGGGTCGCCTCCGCGATGGTCAACACCAGCCAGCAGATCGGCGGCGCGATCGGCACCGCCGCGCTGTCCACTATCTTCATTTCAGCGTTGACACGCTACGTAGCCGACCACCAACCGCCGACCTCGCAGGTGCAAGCTGCGGCCTCCGTCCACGGTTACGGCGTCGCGTTCAGCATCAACGGCGGACTCTTTCTCGCCGGCGCCGTCCTCACCGTGCTGTTGCTACGTAGCGGACGTCTCCCGGATCAAGCCGACTACCAGACCTCAGGAAGCCGAACCCAACAACCAACCCTGTCCCCCACTGCCACAACCCACACAACCTGAAGTTTTTGCGGTCATACCACGGCCGCAGGCATGTGACCACCCAGGCTGGATGCGTCGATCACAATGGCCGGTTCGGATACCGGGTGACCGGCAGCAGGTAGATGGATATCGGATACCCAATCCATGCGTTGTCACCGCAGTGTTTTGGGCAGGTAGACCGCGCCCGGACCCGCCCAAGCTGCGGTGTCGACGGGGTTGGCAATCGCGCAGCGCTTCAGTGATAGGCAGCCACACCCGATACAAGCGTCGAGCTGATCACGAAGAGTTATTAATCCTGCGATCTGATCGTTGCGGTCGCGTCTCATCGCTGGTGTAAATGGTCACGGGCGTAGGTTCCGTCGCAACCGACGAAAGCTATGAAGGAGGGGCTACGCCCGTGACCAAGCGAGTATCGCCGATTGAGCGTGTGCGTGTTGAGATGGATCAGTTGTTCGCCGCGACCGAGCGGCCGTTGACCGAGATTTTGGAGGAGGTCGGGCGGTTATCGGTGCGTCTGGTGTTTCAGGTCGCCGTGGAGGCCGAGGTAGAAGCAGTGTTGGGCCGAGCCCGTCACCAGCGTCGGGTTCAGGACGGCCCGGGCGGGTACCGCAATGGGTATCAACCGCCGGCGACGGTGAAGACCACGATGGGCTCGGTCGAATTATGCCGCCCGAAACTACGCGACACCGACGAGCGGTTCTGTTCGCGGCTATTCGGTGCCGGGGTGACGCGCACCCACGCTCTGGAGGCGTTGGTGATTTCGGGATGGGTGCGCGGTTTGTCGGATCGCGACATCGAGGCCGCGTTGGCCGAGGTGCTGGGCTCGCAGGCGGCGTTGTCGCGCTCGACGGTGAGCCGGATTTGTGCGGCCATCAAAGACGAGTTCGCTGCGTGGTCGTCTCGACGCCTTGATGAGCTGGTGTTGGACTACCTGTTCTTGGATGCCTCGAACTTTCGGATGCATCCCAACGCCCCGGCCGAGCCGGTGCTGGCCGCCTGGGGCATCTGCACCGACGGCAAGCCCCTGTTTATTGGGCTGGCCCCAGCCGCAGCGGAGTCGGCTGATGCGTGGGCCGACTTCTTGGCTGACCTGAGGAACCGGGGACTACGCCCGCCGCTACTGGGCATCTCCGACGGGGCGCCGGGCCTGATCGCCGCATGGGAGACCACGTTTCCGGCAAGCCTGCGTCAGCGGTGTCTGATCCATCGCTGCCGTAACGTCATCGCCAAGACACCTGTCGCGGTCCAGGACGAGATCAAAGCCGCGTTCTGGTCGATCTTCGATGACATTGACCAGCCACCCGGCCAGCAGGCCGTGGATGAAGCCACCCGCCGCGCCGAGGAGTTCACCACCACATACCGCGGGCTCTACCCAGCCGCGGTCGCTTGCCTGGCCAACGACTTCGCCTCGCTGAGCGTGCATTTGCGCTTCCCCCGCCAACACTGGACACGCATCCGCCATTCCAACCTCATCGAACGCACCTTCGGAGAATCCCGTCGCCGGGTCAAGGTCATCGGCCGCCTACCCGGCGAAACCAGCTGTCTGTCGCTGGTATGGGCCGTCCTCGACCGCGCCAGCCGCGGCTGGCGCGGAGTCACCCAAACATCAGCGACCAGCCGCCACCTCCAAGAACTACGCCACCAACTGCTCGAGCCACCCCGCCCACTGCATCCCCCCACCACAACAACCACGACCGACACCACCGCCGCGTAACATGACCACCAGGAACATGCGCCCAGCGTTTTTACACCAGTCCTAAGACGCCACCGATCGTTGAGGCGTTCCCGCCATGCCTTCGACAATCGGCTCCAGTCCGCTTTAGCCGGAGTTCTGTTGTCAGGCAAGGTCGCCAAGGCTGCAGCGATTTCTTCGAGGCTGAGGCCAACGTTGCGAGCGGCGCGAATAAATGCTAGTCGCCGCAACATGTTCCGTTCGAATCGGCGCTGCCCACCGCTTGTTCGCGAGGCAGTGATGAGCCCCTGCTTGTCGTAGAAGCGGATCGCTGACGTGGCAAAACCACTGCGGTTCGCCAGTTCTCCGACGGTAAGGAGGTCGTCCATGTGAAGTACCTCATAGTTATTCGGGTATTGACTTAAAGTTTACTTTAACTACAAGTATGTGGGAATGACGCGCTTTCAACGCAGTTGTCCTGTTGCGATCGTCACCGGCGCTTCGCGCGGATTGGGCAGAGCGATCACGGCAGCTCTGCTCGATCGAGGCTGGAAAGTCGTGATAGACGCCCGACGTAGTGCCGATTTGGCGGCAACCGCCGCCGCACTCAACTCGCCACGCCTGATCGCCCACGCCGGGGATATCACTGATGCCGCTCATCGCGCCGTACTGATCGACGCCGCTGTCGGCTCCGGCAAGCTGAGTTTGTTGGTGAACAACGCCAGCTGCCTCGGGCCTACCCCGCAGCCGGCCCTCGCCGAGTACCCAGCTGGCGACCTACGCGCCGTCTACGACGTCAACGTGTTTGCGCCACTCGCCATGATCCAAGCTGCGCTTCCCGAATTGACTGCCAACGCTGGCACGATCGTGAACGTCTCCTCGGATGCGGGGACTGAGGCCTACGCGGGCTGGGGCGGTTACGGATCGTCCAAGGCTGCCCTTGTTCAACTTTCGGCAGTTCTTGCGGTAGAGAACACTGCGGTCAACGTATACGCGTTCGATCCCGGCGACATGCGCACCGAGATGCATCAGGCCGCGTTCCCGGGCCAAGACATCACAGACCGCCCCGAGCCAGAGTCCGTTGTGCCGTCAATGCTTCGACTGCTCGACGCTAGGCCGCCGGGCGACCGCTATCGGGCGAGCGATCTGTCGCGTGTTGGAGAGAGCATCTGATGCTGGCCGCTCCGCACACCTACTTCGACCGCCCTGCGAGTTCGGATGCCACTGAGCCCCCCGAGGCTCATGGTGTGGCCCGCGACGCGGTCAAGCTACTCGTCGCCACCCCGCGCGGCATCACGCACACGCGGTTCACCCATCTCGGCGACTATCTTCAGGCCGGCGACCTGTTGGTGGTGAACAATTCCGCGACCATGGCCGCCGCGGTCGACGGTAACCGCGCGGGCCGGCCGATTACCGTCCATTTCTCCATGGCGCGCGATGACGGTACCTGGGTGGTGGAGCTGCGACCAGCAGAGATCGCTCGAGGCCATCTTTTAGATGTTCGGCCCGGCCAACGTATCGATCTACCGGGCGGCGCAACGTCGACAGTGCTGTCGTCATATCCAGATCCCGGTGTCGTCGGCAGCCGTTTGTGGAGCACACGCGTCACAATTCAAGGCGACGTCACAACGTTTCTGGCCCGCTACGGACGGCCGATCCGCTACGCGTACGTACCACGGCGCTGGCCGCTGGCCAGCTATCAAACCGTGTTCGCTCGCAGTCCCGGCAGTGCCGAGATGGCCAGTGCGGCTCGTCCATTCAGTCCGCGGCTTGTCGTATCACTCGTGACTTCCGGAATTCGGATCGCGCCGATCACGTTGCACGCCGGTGTTTCCTCGGCCGAGGCTGGCGAGTCACCGGCCGCTGAATCGTTCGACGTTTCACCGAGCACCGCGCAGCTGGTGAACCTGACTCGCGCGAACGGTGGTCGGGTCGTCGCGGTCGGCACGACGGCCACTCGAGCCCTGGAATCCGCAGCTTGCCACGACGGCAGCGTTGGTCCGGCACATGGCTGGACTGAAATCGTCATCGGACCCGACCAACCAGTTCGCGTTGTCGATGGCCTGATCACCGGGTGGCACGACGCGACCGCGTCGCACTTACTGCTCTTGGAAGCGGTGGCCGGCAGCGACCTCATCGGCGCGGCCTACCAACAAGCGCTTACCCACGAATACCTCTGGCACGAATTCGGCGACAGCGCACTGCTACTCCCCGACCGCCCACACTGTGGACACCCACGGGGCGGGCTGCTTCGGAGATCGCCCCGATCGAATACCGACGTCGAGCCTCAACCAGCTCGCCGATGTTAATTCGTGAGCAGCGCATTCGCTGGCAACGGCACAGAAGCCAGCCTCACCAAACGCGCAAGCGCTACCCACCGCCCAAGGCGCACTCACAGGCCGGCATGGACGCCGGGCAAACAACACAACAAGTAGAAGAGGAGGGCCAGCGATGGCTAACGACAACCCGGCCTATCTGGTGGCCAGTTCATTTATGCACGAAGGTCACGGCTCACTGGAACCCTACGGGACAGCAGCCCAGCCGCTGCTCGCGAAATACGGTGGCGAGGTTCTCATCGCCGGCTCGACCGGCCAGTTCCTGCATCATTTCGAGGGGGAGTGGAATCAAGGAGCACGTTTCACGCTCTTCAAGTTTCCGTCCATGGACGCGTTGCGGGGATTCTGGAACTGCCCGGAATACCAGCAGGTCAAACATTTGCGTACCGATGTCATACCGACGAACTTCACCTTCGCCGTCGAAGCATCCGTGCCCCCCAGATGGGATCACTCGTGATGACGGAACCGCCTGTGGAAAACACGCCACCGCGACCTGGGGAAACCTTCCAGACCGCCTACGAGCAGCTGTACCAGAACGAGTTATCCGCGTCGGGTCCGGCTGCCTTCACACCGTGGGACATCGGAGGTCCGCAGCCGGTCGTACGGGAGTTGGTAGCCCACGGCGCATTGCGCGGAGAGATCCTCGAACCGGGGACCGGACCCGGCCACCACGCGATCTACTTTGCGTCGCAAGGCTATTCAGTCACAGGGATCGACGCGTCGCCGGCGGCGATAGAGAAAGCCAAGCGCAACGCGGAGCTCGCCGGAGTCGAAGCCGACTTTCAGGTGGCTGATGCCACGAAACTCGACGGGTTTGAGGATCGGTTTGACACCGTCGTCGCCACCGCCTTGTATCACGTCTTCCGAAACGATGAAGATTCGCAACATCGGTATATGCGGGCGCTGTATCGGGCCACCAAACCAGGAGCCCGGCTTTACATGTTCGAATTCGGCTGCCAGAACATCAACGGTCTGCAATGGGACGGGCTAGCAGCCGCAACGTTCACTGACGTGCTACCAGCATCGGGTTGGAACATCGACTACTTAGGTCCCACGACGTACCAATGTCGGCTGGCTCCCGACATGTTCGCCAAACTATCTGGTAACCAAGCGTGGGCGGAGCAGATGAAGCCTGTCCGCGAACAAATCCGAATACTAGGACCGCTGCTCGAAGACCATCTCGTGCATGCACCGTTTTGGGCAGTTCACTGCACACGCAAAAACGAGTGACTGAACAGGAAATTCCACGCAGGTTTGGTGTGCCCGGTTTGGCTGACGCCTGCGGTTGACTCGCAGATGAACGTGTCCGACCGCTTCACCAATTGCCCATGCCATCGTGTTGCGGAGTCGGCTCGCAATGATGTCTCATCCATGTAGACATTCTTTTCACCGCCGCAAAAGAACGTCATGGACACGCGAGGTTGAAAGATACACGAAAAGCAGTGTCGCAAGATCGTCACCGATCTAGGTGACTGCAGATGCAGCCTGACCGATACTGACCGCGAGCTTCGCCCGGACCAGGACAAGGCCCAGAGCACGCCGTTACCACCCACCACCCTGACGCAGTGAGGCACTGAACCACACTGCGAAGGCCTTTCCTGACACCGCAGTGGCATCGACCGCCTTAGTCGGGATCAACACCACCTTGCTACATAGGACTCCGCTGCGCGTTCATGCCGCACAACAGCTAGACCACGCCCTCGCACTCATGAAATACGACCATTCGCGACTCCGACACCATCACACTTACAGGAAATACTCAGAAACCTATCAGCAAATCCCGTTACAGTGCAGTTGCTTTCAGAGCTTCGACAGAGAAATCGTCGTCCAGTTTCGCTAACGACCGTTGGGTTTAATGTGTTTGCTGATCGTCGTGTGGCTATTGTCGGCCTGTCGTGTCGCTCGGCAGGCGTGAACAGCCCAGATGAACTGTGGCAGACTTTGTTTTATAAGGCGAGCAGTGTTTCCTGCGACCAGACTGAACGAGTTCCGTTCGACGTTAACGAGGTTTTTCTTGAGCCGTTGAGATACAGCGCCTTTTTGGACGATGCGTTTGGCTTCGATTCCACGTTTTTTTCGATCTCAGACGTCGAGGCCGAGCACATGGATCCGCAACAACGGTTGGCGTTGGAGTTGGCATGGTTGGCGTTTGAAGACTCACGGATGGTTCCACAGCGGGTCGCGGATTCGTCGTCGGTGGGCGTTTTCGTCGGCGCGATGCGCGACGACTTTGCGTCATTAGTCTCGCGTCCTGCGTTTGCTCCCAATGCGCGTAGCACCTTGGGTTCGCTCCGCTCAGTAATCGCCGGACGCATCACGCACTGGTTTGGCTTTCGAGGCCCGAGCCTTGTTGTTGACACCGGCCAATCATCGTCGCTCGTAGCAATCTGCCAGGCGGTGGAGAGCCTGCGCAAGGGTGAGTGTGACGTGGCCATCGCGGGTGGGGTGCACCTCAACCTAGATCCGCAAGCCGGGCGGTGTATCGCGGAATTGGGCGTGTTGTCTGATGACGGAGTCTGTCGGCCTTTTGATCGTGACGCCAACGGATATGTTCGCGGCGAAGGTGGCGGCTTTGTCGTCCTCAAACGAGCCGCCGACGCGGAACGCGACAAGAACAAAATCTATTGCCA